>CAYGKI010000120.1:0-8959 GCA_964350235.1 uncultured Gemmatimonadaceae bacterium
CCGACCTCACGCTTATCAGGCGTGCGCTCTAACCAACTGAGCTACAGGCCCAGCACGGTTCCACCACGACGCGGGCGCCGGGCAGGCCGGATAAGGTATTCAGGGCGCCCTCCGGGTTCAACCGTTCGCGGCACCTTCGTTCTCCCGGGCTCGTCGCCCGTCCAGGGCGATGACGGTCCGGAGGCGCCGGCCGGCCGGAAGAGAACCTGGACCCTGGGGCCGGGTAGGGTTCGGGCCATGCCGACTCGCATTCGCCGTCCCGCATCCCAGCTCTCTGCCGCCCTGGCGGTGGCCGTGAGCGTCCTCTCAGTGCCCGCACCCGCAAAGGGGCAGACCCTGCCGGAGCTCACCGCCTCGCCCGACTCCGCCGCGGCCCTCTTCATCCGCTCCATCAGGTCCATGCGCTGGAGCGCGGCGGCCCAGTTCATGGATCCCGAGCCGCTGGCGCTCTACCACGACATCGTGACCATGATCACCGAGCCCGAGCAGGCGGGAGACCTCCTCGAATACCTCACGGGCGCCGACTCGGCGGCCTACGCCGCACTGGACGCGCCGGAGGTCTTCCAACGGGCCCTGACCACGCTCACCGGCGACATGCCGGGGCTCAGCTACAACCTCCAGGACCGGGACGACGCATTCCTGGGCCACGTCCTCGAGGGCCCCGATTCGGCTCATGTCGTCTACCGCACCCAGTCGCGCATCTCCGGCGCGCTGCCGGAAGTGAAGGTCATGCAGATGCGCCGCGGACCGGAGGGATGGCGGGTCCTTTGGAGTGACGAGCTGGACGTGCTGGAGACGGCGCTCCGTGGCGCGGGCCGCGGGCGCCCGGGTCCACCTGGCGGACGCTAGGCGGCGCTCGACCGCACAGTGACCGGCTCCAGCCGAAACGTCTCGAAGGGCATGTCCACGCCGGCTTGGGTCAGTGCCCTGAACACCTCTTCACGCAGCGCGCACCGGAGCTCGATGTGCCTCCGCTCGTCGTGGATCCAAGCGCGAAGCTCCACCAGAACATTGTAGTCGTTGAGCTGCTTCACGATGGCTACCGGCGCCGGGTCGGCCATGAAGCGCGCGTCTTCCTCCACCAGGGACAGCAGGATGCGGCGGACCTTGTCCAGGTCTTCGCGCACGCCCACGGTCACCCCCACGTCCAGCCGCAGGTGCGGGAAGTTCGTATACGACGCCACGGTGCGGTTGATGATCTCCGTGTTGGGCACCGCCAGCATCCGCCCATCGGGGGTTACGATGCGCGTAGACCGCAGCGTGATGCGCTCCACCCGTCCGTACTCGCCGCTGACGTCCACCAGATCGCCGATGACGAAGGGACGGTCCCAGAAGATGAGGATACCGGAGATGATGTTGGACAGGGCATCCCGGGCGGCGAACCCGATGGTGAGCCCGGCGATACCCAGGGACGTCAGCAGCGAAGCGGTGTTCACGCCGATGGCCCCCAGGGCGCTCACCACCCCCAGGGCCAGCACGGCGAACTGCAGGATGGTCCGGGCGAAGTCCTCGGCCGTCCGATCCACGCCGGTGCGTCGGGTGATGGCCACGGTGACACGATCCATCACCTTCCAGAGCACGTAGTAGACGGCGAAGGTCGCGGCGCCGAGCACACCGTTCGCGATGAGCTCGGCCACCGACTCCCCGAGGGTCTGGGGATCGAACAAGGCGGCGAAGCGCGTGAGAATCCCTTCGAAGAACTCACTCATGGCGTGGCTCCGGTTGGACGGGAGATAGGCGTACGACCCTGGCGTCTGACCCTACTCCAACCTACCCCCGCTCCACCCTGCCACCACCCCGGGTCACTTCGGCGACCAGGCGCTCGAACTCGCCCAGCGCGGGTACCGGCACGGCACAACCGTACCGCACGTCGGCTCCGTACTCCTCCGTCTCCACCACGATGTCCAGCTCTTCCATGATCCGTTGCAGGGCGTCCACGTCGCCGTAACCCACGGTGATCTTCACGGCCACCCGATCCACCCGCTCCTCCGTGGGAAGGCCCTCCAGGGCCAGCTTCACGCCACCTGCGTAGGCCCGGCCGAGCCCTCCCGTGCCGAGCTTGGTCCCCCCGAACCAGCGGGCGCACACGGCCACCACCTCCCCCACGCCTCCGTGGAGAAGGGTGGTGAGCATGGGACGGCCGGCGGTCCCGTGGGGCTCCCCGTCGTCGCTCATGCCGATGTGGGTGGTGCTCCCCGGAGGGCCGGCCACGAACGCCCAGCAATGGTGGCTGGCGTCCGGGAACTCCTCGCGGACGCGTTGCACGAAGGCCTGCGCGGCTTCGGCGTCGGGGGCATGAGCGACGGTGGTGACGAAACGACTCCGCTGGATGGTCTCCTCCACCCGATGGATTCGAGCCGGGATGGGATAGCGGGCCGGCACGCTCAAGACGGGGTCACTCCTCCGCGGCCTCCGCGCTCACCGTCAAGCGGGATCGCATGGACGCGTCCGCCTCCCGGCCCAGCTCGACGCTGAGCTCCGCCAGAGCCCGGACATCCTCCAGGCGCGTGCGGAAGTTGACCACGCACATGCGGAGGGCATGGACCCCGTCCAGGACGGCGTGGGATACGAAGGCCCGTCCGGAGCGCTCCATCCGGCTCTGGACTTCCTGGTTCAGCTCGTTGAGATAGGACCGCACGACCTTGTCGCTCCGTCGGGACCACAGGTCGGACGGGACGTACCGGTAGGTGGCGATGCTCAGGTTCAGGGTGAGCGCCTCCAGCTCCGGCGCCGCGTCGGCCATGTCCCAGAGCGCGCGGGCGAGCTCGATGTCTTCGGCGATCATCCGGCGATACCCGTCGGCGCCGGCCTGCTGGAGCTGAATCCAGACCTTGAGCGCCCGGAACCCCCGCGAGTTCTGGATGCCGTGCTCGAAGAAGTTCTGGGTTCCCTCGCCGTCGAAGTGGTAGTAGTCGGGGCGGTAGGAGAAGGCGCGGAGCAGCGCCTGCGGATCCCGTACGAGGGTGCAGCCCGCCTCCAGCGGCGTGTACAGCCACTTGTGGGGATCCAGGGCCACCGAGTCGGCCAGGGCCAGCCCCCTCAGGTCGTCGGGGGCGTTGGGTGCCGCGGCGGCAAACGCGCCGTAGGCGCCGTCCACGTGGAACCAGAGGCCGTGCCGGTCGGCGACCTCACGGAGCGCCGGGAGCGGATCCACCACGCCGGTGGCCACGGACCCGCCGGTGCCCACCAGCAGGAAGGGCACGTCACCGGCCCCGGCATCGTCCCGGATGCGGGCCTCCAGGGCGTCCAGGCGAATCCTCCCGTCGGCGTCGGTGTCGATCCAACGGACGGCCTCGGTGCCCAGACCCGAGAGGTCCGTGGCCTTCTCGATCCAGGTGTGGGTTCCCTTGGGCGCGTACACCCGGAGCGCCGCGCCGGATTCCGCCCGCATGCCCTCCCCCCGAACGTCCCACCCGGCCCTGGCCGCCCGCGCCGCCCAGAAGCCCAGCATGTTGGCCACGTTCCCACCGCTCACGAAGATGCCGTCCCCGTGGCGGGGGAAGCCCACCAGCTCGGCCACCCACCGAACGGCCTGCGCCTCCATCTCGCTGGCCATGGGAGAGAGCGCCCACGCGCCCATGTTGGGGTTCATGGCCGAGGCCAGGAGGTCCGCCAGCATCCCTACGGGCGCCGGCGCGCCGGTGATGTAGCCGAAGAACCGCGGGTGTCCGTTGTACGTGGCGTTGGGCGCCAGCATGCCGAACGCCCTGGTGAGGAGCTCCGCGGCATCCACCCCCTCCTCGGGGAGGGCGCGCCCGGCGTCGAGGGTGGCGCGCACGGCTTCCGGAGTCAGGTCCGCCGCCACCGGACGGTCGCGCATGGAGGCGAGGAGGTCGGCCACCTCGTCCACCAGCCGGTGCCCGGCCTCGGCGAAGGCCTCGGGGGAGAGGTCCAGGGGGGCACGCCGATCCGCGAGATCCGATTCCGACGGGGGACGGGGGGACATGTGGCTTCCTCGTGAGGGTTCAACGGGCGATCACGAGGCAGTACAGCATCCGACCCGCCCCGGGATCAACTCCTCGTCATCCGGTCCAGGAATTCCCGCTCTGCGGGCGTCAGGCTCCCGGCTCCGGCGTCCTTGATCTTCCCCAGCAGCCGCTCCACCTCTTCACGGTTGAGCTCGTGGAGCGATTCCACCCGGATCCCCTTCCAGCGGGACACCGCCATGCGGTCCCCGATGGGGCCCGCCGACGAAGCGTTGGGCTGGGTCATCTTCTTCTGGAACTCTCGCTTTCCCTGGCCGAGCTTCCAGTCGCGCCACTTGAGATACCCGAAGCCGAACGCCAGGCCACCCAGGTGGGCGAAGTGCGCCGTCCGGGACGCGTTGGACGGGTTGATCCCGGCGTACAGGGACCCGAGCACCAGGAAAGCCGCCAGAAGCCACGCCGGCACCGGGAGGATCCCCCAGATGTAGATGCGCTCGTGGGGCCAGATCATGGCGAACCCGAGGAGGACGCCGTACACCGCGGCCGAAGCCCCCACCACGGGAAACTCCCGGGCGAACAGAAAGCTGAACGCCGCGCCCCCCAGCCCGGAAAGGAAGTAGAGCCCGAGGAAGCCCCTCGGCCCGAGTCGGTCCTCCAGGCGAGGTCCGAAGAAGAACAACCCGATCATGTTGAAGATCAGGTGACCCCACCCGGCATGCAGGAACATGTAGGTGACCACCGACCAGGGCTGGATCAGGACCGCGGGCGGGTAGAGCCAGAGCAGTCGGTACACGGGGCTGCCCGGCGTCGCGACGAGGAACATCACGACGTTGGCGATGAGAAGCCGGCGGACCCACAGCGTCATCGGAAACATGGAATGGTCGGCGACCTGCTGCGTTCGGGCTGGACTCGATTCGGGCGATTGCTTCCACCGGGACCCACCGCCGCGACTTCCGAAAACGGGGGGGCTTGCGGGGCCCGGAAACTCGCCCCAACCGCCCGCCGTTGCCAGGGGACACGGGGTTGTGCGCCGCCCCGAGGCCCGGCGATCGTTGCCCATGACCCACCCACACCTCCTTCCCTCCAGCGGCGATGAGGGGCCTCGTGCCCGCTGACGGACCGCCCGTCGTAGTGGTGGGCGCCGGCGCCGCCGGACTCATGGCCGCGCTCTTCGCTGCCCGTGCCGGAGTCCCCGTGGTCCTGGTGGAGGGCACCGCCGACGGAGGCAGGAAGATCCTCATCAGCGGCGGCGGGCGATGCAACATCCTCCCTTCGGTGGCCCAGCCCCGTCGCTACGTCACCGACTCGTCGCCCAACAGCCTCAGGAAGCTTCTTCTTGGCTGGCCCCTGGACGAGCAGCGGAGCTTCTTCCAGCGGGAGCTGGGGATGCCGCTCGAGCTGGAGGAGGAGACGGGAAAGCTCTTTCCGGCCAGCCACAAGGCTCGGGACGTCCGGGACGGCCTGGTGGAGGCGGTCCGGAAGGCCGGGGCGCGGCTCTGGTTCGGCACCCGGGTCACGGACGTGGTGGCATCCGACCCGGACGTGGCGCCCCATGCTGCCTCGGACCGGGCCGATCCGCGCACCCCGACCTGGACGGTGCGCCTCGCCGACGCGCCACCCATCCAGGCCGGCGCCGTGATCCTGGCCACCGGCGGGCTCTCCGTTCCGGCCACGGGCAGTGACGGGTTCGGGCTGGCGCTGGCGAAGCGGCTGGGGCTCGACGTGAGACCGACCTACCCGGCCCTGACTCCGCTCACCGCCAGCCCACACCCTCACGCCGACCTGGCGGGCGTTTCGCTGACGGTGACCATCCGTGCCCCGGGCACCCGTCCTCCGTTCGAGACCACGGGCGGGTTCCTGTTCACCCACCGCGGGTGGAGCGGCCCCACCGTGCTGGACGCGTCGCACCTGGCCATCCGCGGCACGATGGAAGCGCGACGACAGGAGCTCCTGGTGCAATGGAGCGCGCTCACCCGCGACGACTGGGAGCAGCGCCTCCTGGAAGGCTCGGGCACGGTGCGTCCACTGCTGGCGGACGTCCTCCCGAGGCGCCTGGCGGACCTGCTCCTCGACGAGACGGAGGTCGCGCCGGAAACGCCCCTGGCGCAGCTCCGGAGGGAGGATCGGCGTGCTCTGGTGGACGCCCTCGGCGCCTACCCCCTGCCCTGGACGGGAGACGAGGGGTACAAGAAGGCCGAGGTCACGGGTGGAGGCGTCGCGCTGGCCGAGGTGGACCCGCGCACCCTGCAGTGCCGACGACGGCCGGGGATCTTCCTCTGTGGCGAGATCCTGGACGCGTTCGGCCCCATCGGAGGCCACAACTTCCTGTGGGCCTGGAGCACCGGGCGGGCGGCGGGGATGGGCGCGGCGCGGGTGGCGGCCCTGCCCTGACGGACGCGGACCGGAGGGAGCCGTGCAACCATTTCGTCCCTCGGTCCGTCTGACCCTATGTAGATACGCACTCATGTAGACCGGACCATGACGCAGCCACTCAGCTACAACGCAGCCCTGGTGCTCCAGACCATCGCCAACGGGCACGGCTACGGATTCGAGATCATGCGGGCCACGGACCTGCCCAGCGGCACCGTGTACCCCATCCTGCGCCGACTCGAAGCCGCGGCGCTGGTGTCGTCTCGGTGGGAAGACCCCACGGCGGCCCACGAGGAGGGGCGCCCTCCCCGGCGATACTACCGGCCCACGCCGGAAGGCCGGGCAGAGCTGGCGGCGGCTCGGGCCCGCTTGGCCCGCCAGCAGGAGGTGTTCGGCCTCGCCCGCGCGCCCGTCCCCGAAGGCGGCGGAAACGAGCCGTGAGCCCGCCGTACGCCGGACGGCTCGCGCGAGCTGTGGCAGGCGCCTTGATCCGGATGGCGGCGCTCCTTGCCCCGACGGAGGACCGGGCCCGGATGCGTGGGGAGTGGGACGCGGAGCTCTGGGACGCCTTCGCGTCCGGGGTCCCGGGTTGGGACGTGATGCTGAGCGCCCTGGGCGCGTTCGCGGATGCGCGCGCGCTGCGCAGGGAAAGGATTCGACGACGGGAGGGGAGGACCATGGGAGACGCCATGACGACGTGGGTCGCAGACGTGAAGATCGGAGCGAGAAGGCTCCTGAAGACACCGGGGTTCACCTCGGTGGCCATGATCACCCTGGCGTTGGGCCTCGGCGGCTCGGCAGCCATCTGGGCCCTGGTGGATCACGCCGTCCTGTCGCCGCTCCCCTACCCCGAGGCGCCCCGGCTGGTGCACCTGGAGAATCGGGTCCCGGGGGTGGGCCCGGACGAGCGTTGGAGCTTGTCCACGGCCCAATGGCTCCATTTCAGCCAGCGGTCGGAGGCGCTGGAGGAGATCGGCCTGTATCGCCGGACCGGCACCAACGTCGTCACCGGTACCGGAGCGGTTCGGGCGCGCATGGCCATGGTGACCACCAGCATGATCGAGCTTCTCGGCGCCACCGCCGCGCACGGTCGGGTGCTCCAACCGGCAGACGACCTTCCCGACGCGCCCTACACCGTCGCGCTCTCCCATGCGTTCTGGACACGGGTCATGGGCGGCGACCCCGACGTGGTGGGCACGTCCATCTCGCTGGGAGGCCGGTCCGCCGAGGTGGTGGGTGTCCTGGCCCCGGGGCTCGTGTTGCCCGGAGGCACGGTGGCCACGGCCCCGGATCTCTGGGTCCCGCTTCGCATCGACCCTCGAGGCTACTTCGGAAACAACCACGTTTTTCCAGCCATCGGTCGCCTGGCGCCAGGGAGCACGGGCCAGACCCTGGATGAAGAGCTGGTCCGTCTCACGCGCGATCTCCCGGAGCGGTTCCCGGACGCATACAGCCCGGCATTCTTCGAGCGGTACGGGTTCACCACAACCTCCGTGCCCTTGAAGGAGCACGTCCTGGGCGACATGGATCGCAACCTGTGGATGCTCCTCGGCGGTGTGGGGATCGTCCTCCTCATCGCCGTGCTGAACGTGGCCAACCTCTTCGCGGTCCGGGTGGAGGGGCGGAAGCTCGACGTGGCCATCCGTTCGGCCCTGGGCGCACGGCGCGCGGTTCTGGCGCGCTCCGTCCTGGCGGAGAGCATCCTCCTGGCGTCGGCCAGCGGCGTGCTGGCGGTGGTGGTGGCGCGCTGGCTCGTGCCGGCGCTCCTGGCCGTGCTGCCCACGGGGCTGCCCAGGATGGACAACGTCGCCCTGGGATCCTCTGGGATGGCGTTCGCGCTCGCGCTGTCCGTCGTGGTGGGCATGGCCCTCACCGCCTTCCCGGCGCTGGCCCAGCTCGGAGCGGGCCGCACCATCGACCTGGCCGAGGCCGGGCGGGGCGGCTCCCGCGGCCCCGCAGGAAGGCGCTTCCGCTCCACCATGGTTGCCGGTCAGATCGCCCTCGCGCTGACCCTCCTGGTGGGGGCCGGCCTTCTTCTGCGGAGCGTGCGCGCCCTCCAGGCCACGGACGTGGGGATGGACCCGGAGGGGGTCCTGGCACTGGATATCCACCTGCCTTCCGACCGGTACCCCGACGACCTCGACCTGTGGGCTTTCCATCGGGGCCTCCTGGAGCGCATCCGAGGGATGCCCGGTGTGCGCGCGGCCGGCCTGGGCGAGGAGGTTCCCGTCTCGGGAGGGTACGGATGCACGGTCCAGGGCTTCGAGGACACCGACGTGTACGCGCGCATGCGCTCCGCGGGCCTCACCACCTGCGCCGGCCAGGAGCGGATCACTCCGGGCTACTTCGAAGCGCTGGGCATCCCTATCGAGGAAGGGCGACCCCTCCAGGACGGAGACCTGGAGGACCCGTCGCGCGCCTCGGTGGTCGTAAGTCGGGCTTTCGCGGAGAGGTTCTGGCCGGGAGAGGACCCCATCGGCAAGGGCGTCGGGCCGTCGGGCAGGACCGCAGCTCCGTTCTTCCGCGTGGTGGGCGTCGCGGCCGACGTGCCTGCACATGCCGGGGACGGTGGCGCGCCACTGTCGCAGACCGCCATGGCCATCTACTACCCGGTGGTGGACGATCCCGGCGACAAGGCGAAGGTGACCTTCGAAATCACCGCG
>CAYGKI010000121.1:0-945 GCA_964350235.1 uncultured Gemmatimonadaceae bacterium
AAGGATGGCGTTGCACCTGGCCGAGGAACGCAGGACGGAGCTGATGCGCAGGCTCGAAGGGTTCTACCTGGAGGAGTTCGACGAGACCCTGAGCGCGTTCCGTTCGGAGCAACTCCTGAACTTCGTGCTGGAGACGGTCGCGCCCCACGTCTACAACCAGGCGGTCCAGGACGCTCGTGTCTTCATGCAGCGGAAGCTCGACGAGCTGGACGGGGAGGTCACCGCTCCATGGTCCCCCTGAGGAGGCGGGGCTTCGAGACCAGCCGTCTCTACTTCAATCGGTCAACGTCTCCACCGCGCCCGTCTGAACCCGCCACAGCGCCGCGTACAGCCCACCGAGGCCGATGAGCTCGTCGTGGGTGCCGAGCTCCACCACCCGGCCTTGCTCCAGGACGCAGATCCGGTCGGCGTTCCGGACGGTGGACAGCCGGTGGGCGATGGCGATGGTGGTGCGGTCCCTGGAGATGCGCTCGAGCGATCGCTGAATGGCGGCCTCGGTCTCGTTGTCCACGGCGCTGGTGGCCTCGTCCAGGACGAGGATGGGCGGGTCCTTCAGAATGGCCCGCGCGATGGCGATCCGCTGCCGCTGTCCGCCGGACAGCTTCTGGCCCCGCTCGCCCACGACGGTGTCGTACCCGAGCGGGAGATCGCGGATGAAAGCATCGGCTTCGGCCAACCTGGCCGCTTCCTCCATCTGCCGGTCGGTGGCGTCCCAGCTCCCGTAGACGATGTTCTCCCGCACCGTCCCGTGGAAGAGGAATACCTCCTGGCTGACCAGCGCCATGGCGTTCCGGAGGTCGGACAGCCGGATCTCTTCGATGGGGATGCCGTCGAGGGAGATCCGCCCCTCGGTGACCTGATAGAGGCGGAGCAGGAGCTTGACCAGCGTGCTCTTGCCCGAGCCCGCGGAACCCACGATCCCCAGCGTCGTGCCCGCCGGCACCG
>CAYGKI010000121.1:955-2143 GCA_964350235.1 uncultured Gemmatimonadaceae bacterium
CCGAGAGGGACACACGGTCGAGCACCGGCGTCTCCGCGCCGTCTCCGTAGCGGAACGTGAGGTCTTCGATATCGATGCGTCCCCGCACCTGTGTGGCCGGAAGCGCATGCCCGCCCGAGCGGATCCGCATGGGCGTGTCGAGGAGCGTCATGACCCGGGTGGTGGACGCCATGGCACGCTGGTACTGATCCAGCGTCTCCCCGAGCCGCGTCAGCGGCCAGAGCAGCCGCTGCGTCATGAAGACCAGCACGCTGTAGGTGCCCACGCTGAGGCCACCTTCCACCGTCTCCATTCCTCCGTACAGGAGGGTGGCGGTGAAGCCGAACAGGATGACCACCCGGATGAGCGGCACGAAGGCCGCGCTCACCCGGATGGCTTTTCGATTCGCCTCGCGGTAGGCCGCGCTCTCCCGCTCCACCTGACCGACCTCGTATGACTCGGCGGTATACGCCTTGATGGTGGTGATGCCACCGAGGTTGTTGGCCAGGCGGGCGTTCAGCAGGCCGACACGCTCACGGACATCCGCGTAGTACGGGACGAGGAGGCGCTGGAAGCGCACCGACCCCCACACGATGAACGGCATGGGGAGCATGGCCATCCACGCCACCGAGGGAGCCAAGACGAAGAATGCCGCTCCGATGACGACGACGGTGGTGGCGAGCTGGAGCAGCTCGTTCGCGCCCATGTCCAGGAAACGCTCGAGCTGGTTGATGTCGTCGCTGAGGATGGACATGAGGCCGCCGGAGCTCCGGTCCTCGTAGTAGGCCAGCTCCAGATCCTGGAGGTGGCGGTACGCGTCGATCCTGAGCTCGTGCTCCACCGTCTGCGACAGGTTCCGCCACAGGAGCGCGTAGGCGTACTGGAAGGCGGACTCCAGCAGCCACACGGCGAACGTGATGGCGGAGAGGAGGACGCCAGCCACATCCGCGCCCGGTGGGGCGCCGCGTAGGCCAGGAGGCGACGGAGCGGGCGGGGCGGTGTGCTGCGTGTGGGTGACAAAACGACCGTCGTCGTCGGCGTGACCAGGGGTTGGAGCCTCAAGATAGCGTCGGTGCGGGCCGGTCGGAGATGGGCGTCGGCGTCTGCCCCGACATGCGGGACTCCGCGCGTCCACGTACTTGCCAGGCGTCGTGCACCCACCGACCCTTGCAGGCCGCTTCGAGCCCGCTGCCGTTTCCACCAACGCCC
>CAYGKI010000121.1:2153-8925 GCA_964350235.1 uncultured Gemmatimonadaceae bacterium
GTCGGCGTGACCGGGGTGGGGGCCTCAAGATAGCGTCGGTGCGGGCCGGCCGGAGATGAGAGGCGGGCATGCCGCCGCATGCGAGGTGACGAGCGTCCGCGTACTTGCCAGGCGTCGTGGACCCACCGACCCTTGCAGGCCGCTTCGAGCCCGCTGCCGTTTCCACCAACGCCCCGGACCATGCCCACGGATATCCAGATCGCCCAGGCGGCCCAGCCGCGCCCCATCGCCGAGATCGCAGCCAAGCTGGGGCTCTCCGAGTCGGACATCGAGCCCTACGGCCGCACCAAGGCCAAGGTGCCACGCGCGGCCCTCCGGGGGCGCGACGAGCCTCGGGGGAAGCTGGTGCTGGTGACGGGGGTCAACCCGACACCTGCCGGGGAGGGGAAGTCCACGCTCTCCGTCGGCCTGGCCGACGCCATGACCCTTCGGGAGCGAAATCCCGTGCTCTGCCTCCGGGAGCCCAGCCTGGGCCCGGTCTTCGGGATGAAGGGAGGCGCCGCCGGGGGCGGCTATTCCCAGGTCATCCCCATGGAGGACATCAACCTCCACTTCACGGGCGACTTCCACGCCATCACGTCGGCCAACGCGCTCCTGGCCGCGTTGGTGGACAACCACCTGTTCCGGCCCAACTCCCTCGGGATCGACCCGCGGCGGGTGGTGTGGAAGCGGGCCGTGGACATGAACGACAGGGCGTTGCGATCCATGGTCATCGGCCTGGGAGGACGGTCCGGCGGCCTCCCGCGGGAAGACGGATTCAACATCACCGCGGCTTCCGAGGTCATGGCCATCTTCTGCCTCGCGGACGGGCTCGAGGACCTGGAGCGCCGCCTCGCCGAGATCGTGGTGGCGTACGACCGGGACGGCCGCCCGGTGCGGGCAGGGCAGCTGGAGGCCGAAGGGGCCATGACGTTGCTCCTCAAGGACGCCATCGACCCGAACCTGGTCCAGACGCTGGGGGGCACGCCGACGTTCGTCCACGGTGGCCCGTTCGCCAACATCGCCCACGGGTGCAATTCCCTGGTGGCCACGCGCGCCGGCCTTGCCCTCGGGGACGTGGTCATCACCGAGGCGGGGTTCGGCGCCGACCTCGGCGCGGAGAAGTTCTTCGACATCAAGTGCCGGTTCGGCAACCTGATCCCGGACGCGGTGGTGATCGCGGCGACGGTGCGGGCCGCCAAGCTCAACGGGGGCGTACCGGTTTCCGGCCTCGGCGTCGAGGACGTCCCCGCGGTGGAGCGCGGTGCGGTGAACGTCCTCCGGCACATCGAGAACGTGAGGAAGTTCGGGCTCGAGCCGCTGGTCGGCCTCAACAGGTTCGCCGCCGACACCGATGCCGAGCTGGCGGCCATGGTCCGCCTGTGCGAGGAGGTGGGCGTGCGGGCCATCGTGGCGGACCCCTACAGTCGGACCGGGGTGGGGTGCCTGGACCTGGCCGACGCGCTCCACGACGTGCTGCAGGGCGACGGTGGGCAGTTCCGTCCCCTGTACCCCGACGCCATGCCGCTGGCCGAGAAGGTGGAGACCGTGGCCCGGGAGATCTACCGCGCCGACGGGGTGGATTTCCTCCCCGCAGCTCGCCGGCAGCTCGAGGAGTGCGAGGCGCTCGGCATGGGAGGCGCGCCCGTGTGCATGGCGAAGACGCAGTATTCCTTCAGCGACGATCCTACGTTGCTGGGGGCACCCACGGGGTTCCGCATCACGGTGCGGGAGGTGGCTCCTTCGGCGGGTGCCGGCTTCGTGGTGGTCAAGACGGGCGACATGATGACCATGCCGGGGCTTCCGCTGAAGCCGGCGTCGGTGGGCATGCGGGTCACGGAGGACGGGACCATCGTCGGGCTCGCGTGAGCGCCCGGCCCGGGGGGCGGTCCCTTGGCGCCTCCGGGGAGGCCCGCTAGGCTGGACTGTCCCCCTCGCACCCGCCTCCGCGTAGTCCCATGAGCGATCCGAAGCCAGACACTGCCGCGATTCGCACGCAGATCCCGGCCTCGCCCCAGTCCGAGCACGCCGTCCCCGTCTATCTGACGTCGAGCTTCACGTTCGAAAGCGCCGAGGAGATGAGAGCGGCGTTCGCCGACGAGGTGGACCGCAACATCTACAGCCGGTTCACCAATCCCAACGTGGCCGAGCTCGCGGAGAAGCTGCGGATCATGGAAGGCGGGGCGGCGGGTCACGCCGTGGCGTCGGGCATGTCCGCGGTCTTCGCCACCTTCGCCGGGCTCCTCTCGGCCGGCGACCATCTGGTGGCGTGCCGCTCGGTCTTCGGCTCCACCCACACGGTGCTCACCAAGATTCTGCCGCGCTTCGGCATCGGCCACAGCTACGTGGACGCCCAGGCGGACGAGTCGGGTTGGGAAGCCGCCATCACCGACACCACGAGGATGATCTTCGTGGAGACACCCACCAACCCGGCGCTGGAGATTCTCGACCTGGAGATGCTGGCGAGGGTGGCGGGCCGCCACGACCTCGTCCTCGTGGTGGACAACTGCTTCGCCACACCGGCGCTTCAACGGCCTTTGGACTTCGGGGCGCACCTGGTGGTCCATTCGGCCACCAAGTTCATCGACGGGCAGGGAAGGGTGCTGGGTGGCGCCGTGGTGGGCCGGGAGGACCTGGTGGACGCCGTCTTCGCGTTCTGCAGATCCACCGGCCCGACGCTGTCCGCGTTCAATGCGTGGGTGCTCTCCAGGAGCCTGGAGACGCTGTCGCTCAGGATGGAGCGGCACGCCCGTAACGCGGAGGCCCTGGCCCGCGCGCTGGATGGCCGGCCGGGGGTATCGAGCGTCCGCTACCCGTTCCTCGCCAGCCACCCCCAGCACCATCTTGCCCGACGGCAGATGTCCGCCGGTGGCGGGCTCCTCACCTTCACCGTGGAAGGGGGCGTGGAGCAGGGGCGCCGCTTCCTCGACGCCGTCCGCATGTGCTCCCTCACGGCCAACCTGGGCGACACGAGGACCATCGTCACCCATCCGGCCTCCACCACCCACGCCAAGCTGACGGAGGAGGAGCGCCTGGCCGTGGGTATCACGCCCGGCCTCATCCGCATCTCGACGGGTCTGGAGGATCTCGCCGACATCGAGGCGGACGTGCTCCAGGCCCTGGAAGCATCCCACTAGGACCCTACGTCCTATGCCTCTCGTAGCCCACTCCAGCCTCCCCACCTTCTCGGCGCTGAGCGCCCAGGGACATGAGCTCCTCACTCTGGATCGAGCTCGGCATCAGGACATCCGAGAGCTCCACGTCGGGTTCCTGAACATGATGCCGGACACGGCGCTCCAGGCCACGGAGCGCCAGTTCATCCGCCTGGTGGGTGCCTGCAACCGCATCGCCCAGTTCTACGTGTACCCCTTCTCCGTGCCGGGCCTGGAGCGAGGACACCAGGCGCGGGAGTACATCGAGCGCTATTACAGTCGATTCGAGGATCTGCGTGAGGACGGGCTCGACGCCCTCATCATCACCGGCGCCAACGTGGCGAACCCCGAAGTGGCGGAAGAGCCCTTCTGGGGTCCTCTCGTGGAGGTGGTGGATTGGGCGAGGGAGAACGTCACTTCGGTGCTCTGCTCGTGCCTGGCGACGCACGCTCTGGTGCGGCACCTCCACGGGATCCAGCGGCGGCCGCTGACCCGGAAGCGTTGGGGGGTGTACAGCCACCGGGTCCACACGCGTGACCATCCGCTGCTTCGGGAGATCAACACCCGCTTCGACGTGCCCCATTCGCGGCACAACGACATCTCGAGGGAGCAGTTCGAGGCAGCGGGCCTGGCGGTCCTGGTGGAGAGCGAGGAGGGTGGTGTCCACATGGCCGCGAGCGCGGATCAGTTCCGGGTCATCTACTTCCAGGGGCATCCGGAGTACGACGTGCACAGCCTGCTGAAGGAGTACAAGCGCGAGGTGCACCGATTCGTGGAGGGGGAGGTTCCCGTGCCCCCGCCGTTTCCGGACCACTACTTCAACCCTGAGGCGGCGGCCCTGGCGCGGGCCTACGTGGAGGAGGCGGCCCGTGCCGCCGAGGCGGGAAATCCGGTCCCGGAGACCCTGGAACGGGACGTCGTGCCGCTCCTGGACAACACCTGGGGCGATACCGCCAAGGCCATCGTGAACAACTGGCTGGGGCTGGTCTATCAGCTCACCCACGTGGATCGCAAGCGGCTGTTCATGCCGGGCGTCGATCCCGAGGACCCGCTGGGAATCCTGACCCGCGAGTAAGAGCCTTCCCACGGGACGGTGCGGATGGTCATCCCTTCCGGGTGCCGGGTAGTCGGGTCGTCGAATTCGCCTCGGTCCGAAGGACGCCGGGGCGAACATCACGGTCCCCTCGGCCCCCACCGATCCATGAGACTCAAGACCACCCGCTTCGCGCTCGTCGCGGCCCTCTCGCTCGGCGTGCTCGCCTGCGACGAGGCCGTAAACCCCACCGCCCCTGAAGAGGAGCCCTCGCTCCAGAGGGTCGACGCCTCCCGACCCGCCGCGTATCCCTCCATCGTCGACATCGCCGTGGAGTCGGCCACCGACGAGGAGAGCCCCGAGTTCACCATCCTGGTGCAGGCGCTGCAGGCGGCGGGCTATGTCGATGCGCTCTCCAGCAAGGGACAGTTCACCGTCTTCGCCCCGACGGACGCGGCCTTCGGGCGCTTGCTCGACTTGCTCGGCGTCTCGGCGGAGGACCTCCTGGCGGACACCGACCTCCTCATGGAGGTGCTCAAGTACCACGTGGCGCCGGGTCGACTGCTGTCCGGCGACGTCCTGGCGGCGGATCGGATCAGGACCTTCAGCGGGGCGTTCCTCATGCCCCTGGTCAACGACGACGGTGCGTTCATCGTGGACGGGAGTGAGGCGACGGAGAACGCCCAGCTTCTCGCGCCCGACCTCATCGACATCGAGGCCACCAACGGCGTCATTCATGTCATCGACGAGGTCCTGCTCCCGGGAATGGGCGAGGAGCCCAAGAAGGAGCGCACCACCATCGCCGACGTGGTGGTCTCGCTGGCGACTGCCGACGAGCCCGAGTTCACGGTGCTTCTGGCGGCGCTTCAGGCCGCCGGCTTCGCCGACGAGCTCGCCGGCCACGGCCAGTTCACGGTCTTCGCGCCCACGGATGCGGCGTTCGCCGACCTGCTGGCCCTGCTCGGGGTGAGCGCGGAGGAGCTGCTCGCGGACACCGACCTGCTCATGGAGGTGCTCAAGTACCACGTGGCGCCGGGGCGCCTGCTGTCCGGTGACGTGCTGGGCTCGGAGCGTATCCGGACGTACAACGGTGGATTCCTCTTCCCGGTGGCCAACGCCGACGGCGCGTTCATCGTCGACGAGAGCGATGCTACCGCGGATGCCCGGCTCTTGGCGCCCGACCTCATCGACATCGAGACGGACAACGGCGTGATCCACGTCATCGACGCGGTGTTGCTGCCCGGCACGGGTGACGCGCCCATGAAGGAGCGCACCACCATCGCCGACGTGGTGGTCTCTCTGGCGAGTGCCGACGAGCCCGAGTTCACGGTGCTTCTGGCCGCCCTGCAGGCGGCCGGCTTCGCCGACGAGCTGGCCGGGAAGGGCCAGTTCACGGTCTTCGCGCCGACGGATGCGGCGTTCGGCCGGCTCCTGGCCCTGCTCGGCGTGAGCGCGGAGGAGCTGCTCGCCGACACCGACCTGCTCACGCAGGTGTTGACCTACCACGTGGCGCCGGGGCGGCTGCTGTCCGGTGACGTCCTGAGCTCCGAGCGGATCCACACCTTCAATGGCGGATTCCTCTTCCCGGTGGCCAACGCCGACGGCGCCTTTATCGTCGACGGCAGCGATGCCACCGCGGATGCCCGGCTCCTGGCGCCCGACCTCATCGACATCGAGACGGACAACGGCGTGATCCACGTCATCGACGAGGTGCTTCTGCCCTGACGGCGCGACTTCGCTGTCCCCTCCCGGCCGGAGGGGCTTGGCGGCCTCCTGCTCCCGAGACGGGGCAGGGGGCCGCTCTGCGTCCGACGCCCGGTGGCGACACGGTCCGTGGCGCAGAGTCCCCTCGCCTGGTAGGGTGGACCTGCCCGTCCCACGCTCCTCCCGCGCCCCGGTCCTAGCCCGCCGCGGACGGAGCCGGGCGATCCCGACAGGAGTCAGGAGGAGCGGATGCCCCGTAAGACCATCAACAGCCCCGACTATCGCGTGCCCATTCAGGGGTTCAGCCAGGTGGTGGAAGCCCCTGCCTCGGGCCGCCTGCTGTTCGTCTCGGGCCTCACGTCCAGAGACGAGCGCGGGGAGATCGTGGCGGTGGGCGACGTCTCCGGGCAGGCCCGCCAGGTCCTCGAGAGGATGGAGGGCGTGTTGAAGGCCGCCGGCGCCGGCCTGGATGACGTGGTCCAGATCCGGACCTACCTCCGGGACATGGACGACTGGCCGGCCATCGAGCGGGTGTGGCGCCAGATCTGGTCCGAACCCTGGCCCGCGTCGACGTGTGTGGAGGTGTCTCGGCTCCACGACACCCGTCAGCTCATCGAGATGGATGCCATCGCCGTCGCCGGGGGGCATGGCTGAGGCATGGCCCACATTCCCTACGTGCCCTTCGACGACGCCGACGGCCTGCTCGCCGAGCTCTACAGTGAGTACGGACGGGAGCGGATCGACAACATCATCCGCATCCACTCGCTGAATCCCAGATCCATGCGGGACCACGTGGAGCTCTACGCGCATCTCATGCGGGGCCCCTCGCCGCTGAGCCGAATCCGCCGCGAGATGATCGCCGTGGTGGTTTCCGCCGAGAACGACTGCTTCTACTGAATCAACC
>CAYGKI010000122.1:0-4570 GCA_964350235.1 uncultured Gemmatimonadaceae bacterium
CCCGTGGACATGGCGCCGGCCATGGCCACCAGCATCTTTCCGCCGTCCTCCAGGTGCCTCTCGTACGCCTTCGCCGCGTCCACCACCTCCCGCGCGTTGAAGTGGAGGTAGTGCCGCTCCATGAAGTCGCGAACGTGACCCACGCTGTCTCTCCAGTCTGATTCCGCGGATGCGCCTCAGGGGGGCGTCGCCGAACGAGCGTGCCCCGCATCGAGCCCGAAGTGTAAGAGGTCCGGACACCGAAGGCGAAGTGTTATCATCCGGCCATGATCTCTCCCACGCCCCTCGACCGATCCATCGTGTTGGCCGTCGACGGCCACGTCGCCCGCATCACCCTCAACCGGCCCGACCGGCACAACGCGCTGGAAGCCGAGGACATCGAGCTGTTCCGCTCGAGCCTCGCGGCCGTGGAGGCGGAAGAATCGGTGCGGGTGCTGGTGCTCACCGGAGCCGGACCGGACACGTTCTGCGCCGGCGCGTCCCTGAAGGAGCTGCACACCGGTCGCATGAGCGGAGCGGTGTTCGACACCCTCACCGATGACCTGGCCTCCCTCCGGGTCCCCACCGTGTGCGCCATCAACGGAGGGGTGTACGGAGGTGGTGCGGAGATCGCTCTGTGCTGCGACTTCCGCATCGGCGTCACCACCACGCGGCTTTCCGTCCCGGCGGCGCGGCTGGGCATCTGCTACCCACTGGGCGGCCTCCGGCGTTACGTGGCGCGCCTGGGGCTCGATACGGCCAAGCGGATCCTCGTGGCCAACGAGGAGATGACCGCCGTGGAGCTGCTGGGGATCGGATTCCTTCATCGCATGGTGGAGCCTGAGCGCCTGGAGTCCGAAGCCGATGCCTTCGCCCAGCGGCTCGCCGGTATGGCCCCGTTGGCGGTCCAGGGCATGAAGCGCATCCTGGGAGACATCGCCGACGGGAACCTCGACGAGTCTTCCGCTCGGGACGTCGTCGACCAGTGCATGGCTTCCCAGGATCTCAAGGAAGGGCTCCGCGCCCAGCGCGCCGGCGAGGAGCCGCGGTTCCAGGGCCGTTGACGCTCCCGTGATCCCCGGCGGTCGGGGGCCTGCCGCCCTCCGTGATCGTAGCGCCCGCATCGACGGGCGGGGCTACAAGCGGTATCGCGAGATCTCCGGGCCGTGGCGCTTCACCGGATACACGCTCGATCTGGACCACGTCCAGGCCGATCCCTACGCCACCCCTTCCGCGGCCAGGGTCCGGATGACCGAGGCGACCTCGGGGCTCGTCGAGAGCGCCTACCGAACCCATGCGCGCAGGTTGGGCACCGCCACCTGGCTGGCGGCGCGCTTCTCCGAAGTCGCCCGCGCCGTGGAGGGCCGGGGCAGCGGACGCAGCGGGGAGATCCGCATGGAGCACCCCGGCCAGAAAGTGCTGCTCCAGACGGCGGTGACCGTGGATGAAGCCGGGGGTGTGGAAGCCAGGTTCCGGATCGGGCTTCCCGCCCATGGCCGCCGTGTGGCGGGGGCGCTGGCCACCGAGCTGCTTCTGGAGACCCTCCCCGGCCTGATCGCGGAATCGCTCACCCTGGACGGGCATGACGCGCGGCAGGCAGCGCAGGCCGCCCGCGTATCTGAGGACGCCCAGGCGCTCCGTGCGTTCCTGCGTGACGAGGGCCTGGTCGCGTTCGTGGCCGACGGCGCCCACCTGCCGCGCGTCACCGGGGTGGACGACCGCCCCCTCCAGGCCGAAGCGGTGGTCCCGTTCGAAAGCCCGCCGGAGATGCGCGTGGAGGTGGACCTGCCCAACGCCGGCTCCATCACCGGAATGGCCATCCCCCCGGGGGTGACCCTGATCGTCGGCGGAGGCTTCCACGGAAAGAGCACCTTGCTGCGCGCCCTGGAAGCCGGTGTCTACGACCACCGGCCCGGCGATGGCCGTGAGCGGGTGGTGACCCGTGGGGACGCGGTGAAGATCCGGGCCGAAGACGGCCGATCCGTGTGTGGCGTCGACATCTCGGGCTTCGTCGACGGCCTTCCGTTGGACCGGGACACGCACGCTTTCTCCACCCCCGACGCCAGTGGATCCACCAGCCAGGCCGCGGCCCTCGCCGACGCGGTGGAAGCCGGAGACTCCGTTCTGCTCATGGAAGAGAAACCGCCGGACCCCAACTTCATGACACCCGACCGGCGGATGCAGGAGCTGGTCCCACCCGCGCGTGAGCCCATCACCCCCTTCGTGGACCGCGTTCGAGACCTCTGGGAGATCCACGGCGTGAGCACCGTCATGGTCGTGGGCGGCACCGGGGACTACCTGGACGTGGCGGACCGCGTCATCCGGATGGACGGCTACCTTCCCCGCGACGTCACGAGCGCGGCGCGGGACGTGGTGGCGCGGCACCCCACCACCCGGGCGCGGGAGACCACGGGCCGTTGGGCGCGACCGGAGCCTCGGCGCATCAGAACCGGGTCGTTGGATCCACGCCGGGGGCGGCGTCCGGTCTTCGTCCGTGCCCCCGACGAGCGGACCATCCAGCTGGGTTCCGAGGAGATCGAGCTGACCGCGGTGGAACAGATCGCATGTCGTGGACAGCTCCGCGCCATCGGTCTCGCCCTGGCCCTGCTCCACGGCGACCCCGTTCCGGACGGACCGGCCGCGCTGCACGCCCTTCTGGACCGTGTCGAGGAGGTGGTGGAGCGCCACGGGCTGGACGCGCTGGATCCCGGTCACTTTCCGGGAGACCTGGCGTGGTTCCGCCGCTTCGAGCTGGCGGCCGCCCTGAACCGGATTCGGGGCTTGCGGCTGGAGGATACGGCTAGTGCGTGATCTGATGCTGGACCCGGACCTGCCCCTCTTCACCCCGGACGTGACGGCAGCGTCGATTCCCGCCACCGATCCCGAGCTCGCCATCGCCGCGGCGGCTTCGTCTCGCCCGATCTGGCTCCATGGCAAGCGGACCACCCTGCTGGGCGATGTGAGAGGCGGCGCGCGCGAGATCCGGATGGACGGTCGGGTGGTGGTGTCGGACCTGGTGGCCGAGGCCGGCCCCGTCGCCAACGCCGTGGTTTCGCCGGGCCTGATGCGCAGGGAGCGCCTGTCCACAGGGGGCTCCGGGCAGGAGTCCATGCTCGTTTCCCCTTCCCTGCCGCTGCTCGCCTGCACCTTCCAGGGGGCGCGCCCGGCCCGGGTGACGCTGGTGGCGTTCCCGGATTCCGGGCGGACGCGGTACCGGGTGGAGGGCGGCACCGTGACCCTCACCCCGGAGGGAAGCGACCTGCTCCTGGTCGCGGCCGCGTCGCCGACCTCGGTGAGATGGAATGTCCGGCGCGCCCCACAGGGGGGTGTCGTCCTGGAGGCGACCTCCGCCCCCGGGGCGTCCGCTGACCAGGAGGGGGTGGGCAGCCTGTTCCTGACATGCGGCTCGGAGACCGTGGTGCGCACGGCCGTGTCCGGCGCTCGCCACCTGACCGGGCACGCCATCAAGGCGGGAGCACCCCTCGGGGGTGACCTTCTCGCCCTGCAATCGGCGGCGGTGGGATTGGACCATGCGGTCCAGTGGATGGAGCACCGCCTGGCCGCGGGAATCCGGGGCGCGGCCATGACCGCCTCCGGACCCGCTTCGGAAGCTTGGCTGTGGGCCGGGCTGGGCGCCTGCGCGGTGGGCGACGTCGACAGCACCGGCACGTGCATCCGGGTCCTGGACGAGATCGGAAGACCCGACGAAGCGCTCCTGTTGGCGAGCCGTCTCGCGCTGGCCACGGGCCGACAGGAGGGAGTCCTGGACCGCGTCCTGGCCGCGGACCCCCTGGGCGCGCCGCCCGAGGGCTCGTCCTCCATGCGTCGCCTGGCGCTCCGCTCGGCTTCCGACGCGCTGCGCTACGCCGCCCCGGAGCAGTTGGTCCGGGACCTGCGCGCGGCCGGGGCGCACCAGGTCACCCCACGGCCGGGACGCCGGCTCCCGACCCTGGGGGACCACGGGAAGCCTCCTGAAGCCGCCTCACCCCTCGCCGGGGATGGGGGCGCGACCCTGGGCTACCTTCTCGAGGGCGCCGCCCAGGGGGCGCCCCCCGTCCCGTTCCATGGCGGCGGGCCAGCACTCGAGGCATGGACGAGCCTGGTGGCCGGCCATCCGGAGGCCTGGATCCGGTGGCGCGCCCTGGCCGCCGAGGGGATGGAGGGATCGGAGGGCGGCATCGGTGCCTGGGAAGCCTTCCACACCGACCGTCCCCCGGCCACCACCGGCGTCCTCCTGGCGGCCATGGTCCATGGATGGCTGGGGATCCACCCGGACGCCCCGGTGGGTCGCCTTTCCCTGGCTCCCACGGTGCCCGGCCACGTGACGGCCTTCGGAGTCCGGGGCCTTCGCGTCGGCGACGCGTCGCTGGACCTGGCGTACGCCCGGGATGGCTCCGTGCACCGTTTCGAGCTGGTCCCCACGGGCGGTCGGGTGCCGCCCCTGGTGGTCTTCCAGCCCGTGGTGCCCGCCTCGGGTGTGAAGCGGGTCCTGGTGGACGGCGAGCCCGCGGAGGTGGACGCGATGGACCACCCGGCGGGAGGAACCGGCGTGCGGCTACAGACGCCCGTGGACGCGCGCCGGGTGGTGGAG
>CAYGKI010000122.1:4580-8873 GCA_964350235.1 uncultured Gemmatimonadaceae bacterium
GCCGGGTCACAGGGCTTCGGCCGGCTGACCGGCTTCCGCTTCTTCTTCACCTTCGGGGGAGGGACGCTGGGGTCCACGTACCCGTTCTCCACGAGGAGACCGTGGAGGCGGAGCTCCCGCTCGGGGAGATCCGTCTTGGCGATCTCACGAGCGAACTCGATGCGGTGTGCTTCGGAGATCTTGTCCAGAACCGCGATGGGCGCACCGTATCGAAGGAGAATGCGCTTCGCGTCAACGGCTACCGAATCACTCACGATGCCGGCCATCCTGATGATGGGAAGTTGCTCGCCCGCCCATGAGACGACGCTTCACGGACCAAGCCGAAACCGGTGAAGGATAACGATTTGGCGGCAAGCGTCCAACGCCGTCGCCCCCTTCACCGCCTCGTATCCGTCCAGGGTGGCCACGGCAGCGCACCGGCCGAGCGCGCCGTCTCCCGATGCGCGGGCGTGGCTCCGGCGCCCGCTCAGTGGATGGGCGGCGCGTCCTCGTCGTCGACGTCGAAGTCCTGGAACAGCGGCGGGACGACCAGCGGGCCGTTCAGATGAAACCGGGGGACCTCCACCCGGAACCGCTCTCCGGTGGGACGGGCGAAGGTGTAGTACCCCTCCATGTATCCCGCCGGAGACCGGAGCACGCAGAAGCTCTGGTACTCGTGGGCGTCCCCGGGGCTGAGGCAGGGCTGCTCGCCCACCACGCCCTCACCGTCCACCTCGGCGTCCTCACCCACGGAGTCGTGGATGAGCCAATGGCGGAAGAGGAGCTTGGCGGGGGTATCCCCCTCGTTCTCCATGCTCACGTGATACGAGAACACGAAAGTCCCGTCCGCCGGGTCGGAGTCGGCGAGCGAGAAGTGCGGTCGCACCTGCACGCGGATGCCTTCGGTGGCTTTCTCGTATCTCATGGGTGTTCCGTGGGAGGATCACATGCGGTCGATGACGACCGTGTGTGTATTACCCACGGAGAACAGAATGGAGCCACCCAGGAACTGGGCCACCGCGTTTCCGAGCTCGTCGGACTCGGTGGTCACGGACACCCCGATAAGGGTTCGGGTGTCGGGATCGCCCGGCAATCCCCCGGGCATGTCCCACCGCTCGTAGTCCAGCTCGTACCCGTTCCCCTGGAAGGTGAAGCCTGCGGGGAGGTGGTCCGTCAGCTCGCCCGGAATCACGCCCAGGGCCGTCTCGGACGGCCAGAGCTGCGTCTCCGCGTTGTACTGCAGCGCCGCCACCCTCACCACCTCGAAGTCGGCCGCCACCTCGGTGGCGCGCGCCCTCATGAGCACGGTGCGCATGTTCGGTATGGCGAGGCCCGCCAGGATCCCCACGATGGAGACCACCACCAGGAGCTCGACCATGGTGAATCCCGCCTTGCGGGACGTGGGTGTATCCCGTCGCGTCGCGACCCTCCGCAGCACGGTCATCCTCCTCGCATCCTGGCCCCGAAGTCCAGGCCGTTCCCCCACTCGGCCAGCGACTCCGCGGAATCGTAGATCACCGTTTCATTCCCGACGGACCCCACCAGCTGATAGCCGTTGGTCCCCTGAGGCACGTACGTCAGGCCGGACGCCGCCGGCATCTGCAGCTCCTCGAGCCGCTCGGGGACGCGGCCGTTCTGCTGCCGATAGCTCTCGATCCGGCTGGCGGTCACGTACATGGCCATCCGGAGATCCACCAGCTGCTCCTCGGCGGGCGGAGCCTCGATGGGATTGAGCACCACCCAGGAGGGAGGGGCGATGAGCAGATAGACCGCGAGCACGCCCAGGTTGATCCCCAACGGGAGCATCCACTTGGGGGGGCCCTTGGGCTTGGTCTTCTGCCTGGATGCCTCCTCACGCTGGGCCGCGTGCTTGAGCACCTCGGCCAGGGTATCGGCGGTTTCCTTTCCGGAGCCGACGTCCTTGGCGTGGTAGGGCCTGACCTGGTCCTTTTCGCTCATGGACGGTGGGTGGGGAGCACGATTCTAGGGCGGGTGGGAAAGGGCCGGGCGCACCGACCGCATCGTGACCATGATATCCGAGTTTCGCTCCGAGGGACAGGGCGGCGAGGCTCGACGTGTCCCGCCGCCCTTCCTACCTTCGACCGATGAGCAGCCGCGCCCTGTCCAGGTCGGAAGAGGACTACCTCAAGGCCATCTACGGCCTGTCCGAGTCGGGAGACGCCGCGTCCACCACGGCCATCGCCACGGCCCTGGACATCCAGCCCGCATCCGTCACGGGCATGATCAAGCGCATGGCGGAGACGGGACTCCTGGAGCACATCCCCTATCGGGGTGTTCGCCTGACCCATCGCGGCAGCCTCGAGGCCCTCCGCGTCCTTCGGCGTCACCGTATCCTGGAAACGTACTTGTGCGAGCGCCTGGGCTTCTCGTGGGACGACGTCCACGCCGAGGCGGAGCGGCTGGAGCACGCGGCCTCCGATCACCTCATCGAGCGGATGGCCGCGGCACTGGAGTTCCCGAGCCACGATCCCCACGGAGCCCCCATTCCCACCCGCGGAGGCCAGATCGAGCCCACGGATCCGGCCACGCTGGCAGACGCACGGGTGGGCGACCGCTTGCGGATAAGGGCGGTTCGCGACGAAGACGCGGAGACGCTTCGTTCCCTGGCGGACGAGGGTCTCCTCCCCGGAGTGAGCGTCGAAGTGAGAAGCCCGGTGAACGATTCGGGCGCCATGGGCGTCACCGTGTCGGGGGAAGCGGACGCGGTGCGGTCCATCGAGGCGGAGCTCGCCCGGCAGGTGTACGTGGTCCCCGACGAGGGCTGACCCTACCTCAACCGCCTCCGGCGCCCGCGCCGACGCACCGGGGGATGGACGCGCTCTCCGCCCCATCGCCCACGTACACGCCGAACCTCCGGAGGACGCCCGACGCGAAGGCTCCGGTGCCGTCGCCGAAGACGCTGGGCAGGCGTACCTGGCCGGACGGGTTGAAGCTGCCCCCCCGCGCCCAGTTCACGTAGTTGGGATCGGTGGCGGTGATCCCGACGACGGCCTGCGTCTCCGCCGGCAAGCCGGTCTGGAGCCGAACCGAGAGATCCTGATCCAGGTCGAACCGGTCGAAGACCCCGAACTCCCCGGGGAAGACGATGGTGGTGTCCGACGTGGAGAGGGAGAGCCCGAGGAGGAACAGCTCGTCGGGGGCCTCGATGCCTTCCGAAGCGAGGGCGGTCCCGAGACCGTCGATCCTCGTCTCGCTCACGTAGGCGCTGGCGCCAGACGACGGTGACCACCGCACCTGGAGTTGGGCGTCGGGCTCCAGCAGACAGGGGGAGGCCCGCTCCTCCAGGGCGAAATCGCCGGGGATCCTGGTGCGCCCGGAGAGGGTTCGTCCGTCCTCCAGGACGACCTGGAGGTCCAGGACATCGCCGGGGTCCAGCGCGTTCGCGGCGACTCCGGCATCGTAGCAGACCCCGGGACGCGATCGATCCGGGTCGCTGAGGCAGCTCAGCGGGTCGGTGGCCTCCAGGCGGAAGCGCCGACCGTCCGACTGACGAGTCACCTCGACCGTGGCCGAAGGGATCGAAGGTACGTCGTTCCCCGTGACGGTGCGTCCGACGAGGGCGAACAGGCGGCGGCGGACCGTGGGATCCGGCGAGTCGACACCGATGAGGGCGTACGCCTCCACCACCACCACGTCCTCCACCTCCACCACGGCGACCTCCTGCAGCTCACAACCCCAGAGGGTGATCGCTCCCGCGAGGAGGACCGCGAGAAGCCGGTGGGACCGCATCATGGCCGCCATCAGAACCGGATCTCCAGCCCGATGGTGGGCAGGACCGGGAACATGGAGATCCCGGAGCGTACCGGGGGGTCCCGCTCGTACTCGTAGAAGTAGAAGAGCACGTTCCTCTGGTTGTACACGTTCACCAGGTTCACGTAGGGAACCAGCGTCCCCCAGGACTTCTCCATGGTCTTCCGGAAGCTGACGTCCAGACGATGGTAGGTGGGATAGCGCGAGGCGTTCCGGCGCTCCAGCTCCACTGCGTAGGTGCCCTCGAAGACGTCGTCCTCCTCGTCGCCGGTCCAGCTCAGGCGCCCGCCGTCGTCGACGAACCTGGGCGTCTGGTACGCGTAGCTGCCCACGGCACGGGTGTACGGGGTGCCCGTTCCCAGATTCCAGCGGATGCCGCCCTCCCACCCCCACGGAGCCGGGTAGCGCAGCACGAGATCCGCGTCCAGCCGGCGATCGAAGACGGGCGGATAGCTGAGCCGCGTGTCGTCGCCGGCCGAGAACGGATGCGGGAAGGTACTCTCCGCGCCGAGGAAGGAGAGCGCCGCCTCCAGCAGGATCGCG
>CAYGKI010000123.1:0-8806 GCA_964350235.1 uncultured Gemmatimonadaceae bacterium
CGTCGTCCTGGGCCGCTGACGCCTCGGCTCCGCCATCGGCCGGGGCGGCGTGCCGCTCCAGATAGAGCTTGCGGACCGCCAGGAACTCGAGGATACGGTCCTTCACGTCCTCGAGGCCGTGGTGATCCGCCTCCATGATCTCGGTGGCGCGCTCGAGGTCGATCTTCTCCTCGGTGCGCTCCTGCCACGGGAGCTCGGTCACCCACTCGAGGAACGTGCGGATGACCTGATACTCGGCGGACTGGGGACTGGTACGCTCCAGCCGGCGCAGCTCACGGTCCACCTCCACGCGCTGCTCCTCGTCGAGCTCCAGCGCCTCCACCCGCTTGCGCATCTCCTCGACGTCGTCGCGCTCCTCCTCGTCGCCCAGCTCCTTCTGGATGGCTTTGAGCTGTTCCCTGAGGAGCATCTCCCGCTGTCGCTCGCCCAGCTCCGACTGGACCTTGGCCTGGATGTCCTCCTGGGCGTCGATCCGGGCGAGCTCCCGCTCCACGGCCACGAGGGACTGCCGCATCCGCTCCTCGTCGTCCAGGGTCTCGAGAAGCCGCTGCTTGTCCGCGGTCTCCAGCTCCAGATAGAACGCCACGAGATCCGCGAAAGGACCGGGGTCGTCCACGCCTCGGATGAGCTGGTTCAACGCCTCGGCGGGGACGCCGCGCCGCGTCCCCAGCTCGGCCGCGCGCTCCCGGAGCTCGCGATCGAGGGCCTGGAAGGCCGGATCCGAGGGATCTCTCGGCTCCTGGCGCTCCATCTCGAGAAGCACCGCTCGGAGCATGGCGTCGCCCTCCGTCCGGTAGGAGATGGCCTGGGCGCGGCCCTCTCCCTGGACGAGGAGCTGCACGCCGCCGCGCACCCGGTGCGTCTGAATGATCCGGACGATGGTCCCGACGTTGTACAGGTACTCGGGCTGCGGGTCGTCCACGTTCTCGCGCTGGGCCACGGCGAAAAGCCTGCGGTCGCCGTCCAACGCCTCCTGTACCGCCTCCACCGTCCCTGGACGGCCGGCGGAAATGGGCACCGCCACGCCCGGATACACGACAGTGTCGCGCAGGGGCAGGACCGGCAGCGTGAATCGCTCACCCATCGTTTCGTCTTTCTCCTGATCCTCGACCACCATCGGGGCCGTACCGCGCTCGGTCGAACTCATCTCGCCGTGTCTCGCATGGGGTCTCGTGTCGCGACACGAAGTGCGTGCCGCGCGTGTGTCAGGTGCAGGATTCCTGCCAACCGCAGGGGGCCGTTTTCATGCCCGAAACGCATGAACTCTGTCAATATGACGCGACCCGGCCGCCGGGTCGGCCACTTTTTCCACCCCTTCGTGGCGGTTAGCTTGGCATCTGACCGGTCGCCGCGACAGGGGAACCTCCCCGACGGCAAGGCAGGTCGGATCCTCCCGGCGCCACACGCAGGGGTCAGCATGCGCGAATGGCTCGATGGCATCACGTGGTTTCGCGGCTCGTCCGTCCGCATCCGGGGGATGGGCCGGGAGCTGCATGTCGACCCGTCGGGTCTGACCGAGGAAGGGGAGGCGGACCTCATCCTCCTCACCCACCCCCACTTCGACAACTTCTCGGAAGACGACATCGCCCGAGTGCGGGGACCGGGAACGGTGGTGGTGGCGCCGGCCACCATGAAGAAGCAGCTCGCAGACGCCGACCACTTCATGCGTCCGGGCGACATGCTCCAGCTGGACGGCTTCGACATCCTCGCCGTGCCGGCCCACAATCTCGACAAGAAGTTCCACACCCCCGACGACGGTTGGCTGGGGTACGTGTTCACACTTGGCGGGACGACGTTCTACCACGCCGGCGACACGGACTACCTCCCCTCCATGGCCGGCATCCGGTGCGACGTGGCCTTCCTCCCCTGTGACGGCCATTACACCATGACCGTCGAGGACGCCGCAAGGGCGGCCGAGGCGTGCGGGGCGCAGGTGCTCGTCCCGGTGCACTGGGGCGAGCCCCACGGCACCGCCGAGGACATCGCTCGCCTCGACGCCCTCTTCTCCGGCGAGGTGCTCAGGCTCCAACGGGCCGGCGCGCGGAAGGACGGCGAGGGGACGCGCAAGGAGACCGAGGGCACGGATTGAGGTCGACGGGACGCTCCACCGTGTACGCGCCGCGCTTCGCCGCGGCCACCAGTCAGCCGCTCGCCACGACGGCGGCGCTCCGGGTCCTGGAGGAAGGTGGCAACGCGGCGGACGCCGCCGTCACCGCCGCGGCCGTCCTGAACGTGGTGGAGCCCTACATGACGGGGGTGGGTGGTGATCTCTTCGCCCTGGTCTGGTCCAGCGCGGAAGGCCGTCTCCTGGGGATCGACGCCAGCGGGCGAGCGGGGAGTCGGGCGGACGCCGCCGAGCTGAGGTCCGAGGGGCACACCGCCGTCCCGCCCCGTGACGCGCGAGCCGTCACGGTGCCCGGGGCCCTGGCAGGGTGGGCGGCGCTCCTGGAAAGGCTGGGCACCCTCTCCCTGGATCGCGCCCTGAGCCCGGCCATCGACCTGGCGCGGGAAGGCTTCCCGGTGACGCCGGTCATCGCCCGCGACTGGGCCAGCGTCGCGGATATCCTTCGTGACGATCCGGGCGCCGCCGCCACCTTCCTCGACGGCGGAAGCCCGCCGAAACCCGGGGACTGGTTCGCGCTTCCGGACCTCGGGGACACCTTCGCGGAGGTGGCGCGCGAAGGGGTCGGCACCTTCTACGGCGGCGATCTCGGGCGAAGACTGGTGCGCGGCCTCGAAGCGTTGGGCGGCTGGGTCACCGTCGAGGATCTGGCGTCCCACGAGGTGCGCTGGGTGGACGCGCTCAGCATGGAGTACGGGGGCGTGACGCTCCACGAGCTTCCCCCCTCGGGACAGGGGATCGCTGCCCTTCAGATGTTGGGCATGCTCCGGCATCTGGACGGGTCCTCGTGGCGCCACAACTCGGTGGCCTACCTGCACACGCTGGTCGAGGCCAAGAAGCTGGCCTACGCCGACCTGGCGGCGTGCATCGCCGACCCCGATCACATGGACGCCACGCCCCAGGCGCTTCTGGACCCCGGATACCTGGCCGAGCGCGCATCCCGCATCGATCCGCGCGCCGCGCGGGCACGCCCCGAGCCCGGGGCGGCCGCCACCGCCTCGGACACGGTGTATCTCACCGTGGCCGACGCGGCAGGCAACATGGTGTCGCTCATCAACTCCATCTATCAGTACTTCGGATCCGGCCTGGTGGTGCCGGGCACGGGCTTCGCGCTGCAGAACCGTGGGGCCGGCTTCACCCTGGAGGAAGGGCACCCGAACGTGCTCGCCCCCGGAAAACGGCCCCTGCACACCATCATTCCGGCATTCGTGACGAGAGATGGGGCCCCCTGGATGTCCTTCGGGGTCATGGGCGGACCCATGCAGCCCCAGGGGCACGTCCAGGTGCTGCTGAACATGCTCCACTTCGGCATGGATCCCCAGGAAGCCCTGGAAGCACCGCGCTTCCGTCATCTCGAGGGCCTACGCCTGGCGGTGGAAGGCCTTCCGACGCACGTGGCCGCCGGCCTGGAGCGTCGCGGCCACGAGATCGTGTCGCCCGAGGGGTTCGCGTTCGGCGGGGCCCAGGCGATCGTACGTCTGAGTCGCGGCTGGGCAGCGGCCTCGGATCCGCGGAAAGACGGCATGGCTGGCGGCGGATGACCATGATATGAGTATGACTTGAGTATGGAACGAGTATCTCATGAGTAAGTCCGACTTCATCATCCCCTTCGACCGGTTGCCCGAGCGGTTCGCCCAGCAGATCGAGCATCCGCCCGCCGAGCCGGCGCCCACCCGTCCGGCGGCCACCATCGTGCTCCTGAGGGATGGGGCGGGCGGTCTCGAGGTGCTGCTCAGGCGCCGGAACCGCAACGCCGGGTTCGTACCCGGCGCGTACGTGTTTCCCGGGGGGCGGGTGGATGGCAGCGACGCCACCCCCGACGTGCTCCAGCGCCTCGACGGGCTCACGCCCGAGGTGGCGGAGGAGCGCCTGGCTCTCCCCGCCGCGGAGCCGCCCGCCATCGCCTACTACCTCGCCGCGCTCAGGGAAGCCTTCGAGGAGACGGGGATCCTCATCGGACGCCGTCACGACGGAAGCCCCCTCGCCACCGCCGCCTCCAGCGAGGTGGTGGATGGGGTGCGCGACGACGTGATGGAGGACCGCATCGGATTCGGCGAGGCCCTGGACCGGCTGGGCTGCCGCGTGGACGGTCGGTCGGTGGAGTATCTCGCGCACTGGATCACGCCGCTGGCGGAGCCGCGCAGATACGACACCCGCTTCTTCGCCGCCCGCGTCACGGGCGACAGCGAGCCCATCGTGGATCCCCGGGAGATGACCGACGCGGTCTGGATCACGCCGGCCGGCGCGCTTGACCGCTATGGCGAAGGCTCGCTCCCCATGGTGTTCCCCACCATCAAGACCCTGGAGCAGCTGGCCGAATACGCTGACGCGGCCTCGGCGCTGCAGCGCATCGGAGCGGCGCCGGTCCGGACCATCCTCCCCAGCCTGGTCATCACGCCGACTGGCGTGGGCTTGGAGCTCGAAGACGAGGACTGACCCGAGCGGCGGGGCGGCGTCCCGGCGGGCGAGGCGCCTCGCGCGGGCGCTCGCCCTCGTCGGAGCCATCGCCCTCGCAGGCGACGCCGCCACCGCTCAGGAGCCCGCCTCCACACCACCCCTGGAGGTCATCCACGGCTTCACGCTGGTGGACGGCCGCGGGGGCCCCCCGGTGCCCGACGCCGCCATCGCCGCCCGAGGCGCCGAGATCGTGGACGTCGGTCCTCTCGAGGCGGTGCTGCGTCGCGTTCCGGGAGCGGACGCGGCGCTGCGCGTCGACCTCGGCGGCGGCTGGGTGATCCCGGGGCTCATCGACGCCCACGTCCATCTGGCCACGGTACCCGACCGCGACGCCGCCGTGTCGGAGCTCGAGCGACTCCTCCGCTCAGGCATCACCGCAGTGCGGGACATGGCCGGGGACGCGCGTCTCCTCGGAGCCCTGGCCCTGGAGGCCCGCAGCGGACGCATCGTCGCCCCGGACATCCACTACTCGGCCCTGGTGGCCGGCTCGACGTTCTTCGAAGACCCCCGAGCCCGCTCCGCCTCCCAGGGCGTCCCTGCGGGCGCGGCTCCATGGCTCCAGGCCGTCGGCCCCGAGACCGATATCCCCCTGGCCATCGCTCGAGCGCGGGGCACGTCCGCCACCGGACTCAAGATCTACGCGGACCTCGACGAATCCATGGTACGTCGGCTCACGGACGAGGCCCATCGCCAGGGCATGCCGGTGTGGGCGCACGCCACGGTCTATCCGGCCCGCCCGCTCAGCGTGGTCCGGAGCGGGGTGGACGTGATCTCCCACGCGTGTCCACTGGCCTGGGAGGCCATGGCGGAGATCCCGGACCGGTATCACCATCCCACCCGACCCGGGTTCGCGCGCGTGTCCGCCGACGCCCCCGTGTTCGACGCCCTGCTGCGCGAGATGGCGGCCCGCGGGACGATTCTCGACGCCACCCTCGCCATGCACAGCCGGCTGGAAGGGGGGCCGGTGGAGGGCGCCGGTCCCGCTCCGGCAGGGCCTCCCGCGATCTGCGACCGCGAGTTCGCCCGTGACCTGGTCCGCAGAGCCCGGGAGCTGGGCGTCTCCATCGCCGCCGGGACGGACTTCAGCACGCCCGCGCACGAGCCGCCAGCCCTCTTCCTGGAGCTCCAGGCCCTGGTGGAGCACGCCGGCTTCACGCCGTTGGATGCCATAGAGGCCGCCACGCGGAACGCGGCGGCCTCCATGGGCCTTCAGGATCGGCTGGGCACGCTCCAAAGCGGCGCGGCGCTCACCTTCGTGCTTCTCGAAGCGGACCCGACGGCGGACATCGGGAACCTGGGGTCGGTCCGGGAGGTGTGGAAGAACGCCGTCCGCTACCGGAGGTGACCCGGCGCGCCCACCCCGCGGGGTGGGCGCGTGTCCTCAGCGATGGGCCGCGGCGCGCCCCATCTCCACGGTCCGGAAGCCGTTCTCACCCCACCCCATGACGAAGACGTCGAAGCCCTGCTCCATGCGCATCTCGATGTCGTCGGGCCCGGCGGGGAAGCCGCACAGAAGGTCGAACTCGTTGCACGCGTCGAGGACGGACTGGATGGCCCCCTCCCACGCCTCCTGATCCACGACGCGCGACCCGTCCGGACCGGTCTCCGAGAAGACCCCACGAAGCGTGCCGGCACCCGGCCAAAGCACCCCGATTCCGGGTACGGCGGCGATCTCCCGGAGGTTCGCCAGCCCCTCCAGGCTCTCCACGATGACCCAGGAGACGAGCTCGCCCTCGGGGTTCAGGGGCCACAGGTCGGCCTTGGCCCGGTACTCCTCGGGCGTCATGTCCCAGTACTCGGGCGCCATGCCGAGCATGTCGTCGGGCCGGGTCCCGCCGTTGGACTGGAAGCGCATGGCGTCGAGGCCCGTGCGGAGCTCCTCGGCGCTCTCCACGTGGACGAACATGACGCCGCTCACGCCGGCGGCGAGCTGCTGATGCACGTGCTCGGCGGCCTGCGCGTCCTCGGAGATCTTCTCCATCTTCACCACGAAGGGATGCGAGCGCGCGTTCGCGCCGAGGGCGCCCATGGCCTGGACCAGCTCCTCGAAGCCGGGCAACGCTTCGTCCACCCCGCGCTCCATGGCGCTGTGGAACACGTAGTCGCCCACCCCGCTCTCCATGAACTCGGCCGCCGCCTGGGCGGGCTCGCCCCGCGGGACGTAGAGCCCGAAGACCGGTTCCTGGCGCTCGTGGAGCGCGATCATGGGATTGGCGTGGACGATCTCGGCGGCTTCGGTGGCGCCGGAGCCCGCCTCGCCCTCCGATTGGCATCCAGAAAGGGCCACGGCCGCGATGGCGGCGAGGCCGAGCATGTTCGACGAGCGCATGAGGTGCTTCCTGTGACTGGGGGAATGAGAGCCGCAGCACGGTACGCTCGGCGATCACGGCGGGCAAGAAGATCTCGGCCCTCTGGCGGGCCGCACCAGGGCGCGCGTTACCTTGAAGGACATGCGCGCCCTCGCCCTCCTCATCGTGCTCGTCGGTGCCGCCTGCGCGGACACCGAGCCCGGCCCCTCCGTCGAGGCCCGGCAGGGTGAGCTCGCCCTCCGATCCCTGGCCGTGGCCTTCGAGTCCGCCGACACGGCACTAGTACTCGAGCTGTTCTGGCCACAGGCGACATACGACGATTTCGCGGCCCAGATCACCTACGAGGGCATCGAGGAGATCGTAGGGTACGTCACGGCGGTCCACGCCTGGGGAGACGACGTCTACAAGAACGTGGGGCGCGTGCATCTCACGGAGACGGGCGCCGTGGGGGAGTGGGTCTTCTCGGCGGTGCAGAACCGCCCCCTGGGGGCCCTGGCCCCCATCGGGACCGGCCGGGAGGTCGTGCTGAACGGCGTGACCATCCTGGAGATGGACCGCGGGCGGATTCTCCGCGCGGCGGACTACGTGGACACCCAACCCATGCTGTCCCAGCTCGGCGCCCGCGTCGTGCCCGGCGGCGGCGACGCGGGAGAAGGCCCATGAGCCAGGCGATGCGACGACTTCTCGGCGTGGGCATGCTCGTCCTCGCTTCGTGCGGCCCGGAAGGGACGGCCGAGGGCGAGAACCGGACGGGTCCGTGGTCCCTGGCTCCCGAGCCTTCTCTCGACATCGGGGTCCTGGAGGGAGAGGACGCCTATCAGCTCCACGACGTGCGGGACGTGACACGCCTGCCGGGAGGTCACATCGCCATCGCCCACCAAGGCACCCGGGAGGTACGCGTCTATGATGCCGACGGCCGTTTCATCGTGGCCTCGGGCGAGGACGGAGACGGGCCCGGCCAATGGCGCGCCATCGCCAGCGTTCGACACCTGACAGGCGACACGCTGCTCGTGGTCGATCACCGGCTTCGCCGCTACGGGTTCGTGGATGCCGTCGACGGCTCGTACCTGGGCGCGGCCGACGATCCACGCGTGGCCGGGCTCCGCCGCAACCGTTGGCACAGGGCCGGGCTCTTCCTCGAGGCACCAGCCGACGTGGACGACCCCACCGTCCTGGAGGCCGTGGTCGCGGCCCTGGACGTCCGGGACGCCACCGCACCCGTGTTCGTCCACCTGGAAAGCGACGGACGAGTATGGGTGCTGGGCCCGCCCTCGGCGCCCGAGCGTGTGCTCCGACTTTTCGATCTCCATGGCGTGGAGATCGCCGAGCTCCCCCTCCCCGATGGTTTCCAGCCCATGGCCGTGACCCCCGACGAGGTCCTGGGGATCTGGAGGGATTCCATGGACGTGCAGCACGTGCGGGCTCATGCCCTGCGGGGACCGGGCGGGTGGCCCGGGGCGGCCCCGGGCACGGTGTCGGACGGAGCGGTGAATCCCGACGCCCTACCCGCATCCGCCCCTGATGCCGACCTTCCGGAGCTGTCCATGCCGTTCCGCAACGTGGCCATCGCCCAGGAAATGGGATATCAGGGCAGACGCTCCTATACCTCGGACGCCGCCGAGCTGGCCGAGCTCCGCGACCTGGAGCTGCCGGCCTCGGCCCGTCTGGACATCCTGGACGCCAGCCCAAGCGGTTGGATGGGCCGCATCGTGGACACCGAATCGGGGAGCGGCTGCATGCTCCTCTACGGCGCCTACCCGCCCATCGACGGAGTCACGCCCGGCGCCTTCTCTTGTTGGGAAGGCACCTGACTCGCCGAAGTTCGCCCCCATCCCGACACATCACACCCGACGGAGAACCCGAATGTCCCGCCCCAAGCCCGAAGAAGGGAAGCCCATCTGGTTCATCAACCGGGGCG
>CAYGKI010000124.1:0-4538 GCA_964350235.1 uncultured Gemmatimonadaceae bacterium
GCCGCGGTCTGGTCCTCCGAGAGCCCCAGCGACGGCAGAGGCGGCGGGGCCGCGAACGGCCGGAGCGTGGGGAAGACGACGAACGTCCCCTGCACCGGATCCTCGTCGGCGAAGAGGTCGCCGCCGGGCCGGTACACGAAGGACGGATCCACGCGATCCAGGGGGGCTTCCTCGTCCAGACCGAAGAGCCGCAGGAAGGTGAGGCTCTCTCCGGACGGCCGCTGCTTGAACGTCCTCCCCTGCGAGCGCTCCCCCAGCGACACCGTGAGATCCACGGATCCCGGCTCCACGTCGGGCGAGCCCGAGACCCGGTAGACCTGGTGCATCTCCAGGTCCCAGGTAGGCAGCCCGGGACGGTGGTTGGCGCCGCTCGCCTTGAGCAGGCGCAGCGTCGGCCGGTCACCCTGGTTGGCGATGCGCTCCGGGTTGTAGTCGCCCACGGTGTCACCAAGGGCGGTCACGTAGGTGACGGCCAGCATCTCCTCGGAGCGCAGGGGCGTGCGTAGCGCCACCCACAGGCCGCTGGGATGCACGAAGTAGTCGATGCCGGGCTGCAGATACCGGAACCAGCCCGACTCCACTACGTCCCCGGACGCGGACTCGGCCACGGCGTCGGCCTGGATGAAACCCTCCACCTGCGACTGGAGGACGGCGTCGTCCTCGTACCGGTAGAGCTGGATGGGCGTGTCCCCCGGGGCGACGTCGGGCGGGGCGGAAGCCGGATCCAGCGAGAGGACGTCCACGTGGGGGTAGCGTTCCAGCACCGAGGGATCGAACAGGAAGAAGAACTGCCCCCGCACGTAGTCGGCGTCGTCCAGCACCAGGGTGTCCTCCTGGACGAAGCCGCGTTGGTCGCCGATGCCGCTGAGCTGGAACACACGGGAGTTCAGGTCGCCCCGTTGCTGCGCCCAGACGGCCTGGAAGTCCACCGGACCCACCTGCCCCTCGGCCTGGAAGCCGAAGTTGCCCGCCGGGAGCCCCTCGGTCAGGTAGCGGGAGCGCGGGAGGTTGAAGGTCACGTCTCCCACTTCGAGGCGGCGGAGGATGTCGTCCTCGCCACCCTCGTAGAAGATGTTGATCCGATTCGCGGCATCGAACTCGCGCGCCTGGTCGAAGTCCACGTCCAGGCGTACCCGCTCGGCGATGGTCCCGTCCAGCTGGACGCCGAAGAGGAATTCGGGGCTCAGCTGCGGAATCAGCGACGGCGTGCAGCTCTCCTTGAACTGGACGTCGCACGGCTCGAACCGCGCCCAGTCCCCACCCAGCTCCATGCGGCTCCGCACCCTCATGGCCAGGTCGGCGAAGTCGGTGACGAACCGGTCGTCGTCACCCGGGGCGGCCCGGACCCGGGACGGTGGGAGCGGGCTGGGATCCAACCACCGGGATCGGCCGACGTGGGTGGGGGCGCCCCCACCCGGTCCGCCACGGCTCCGAGTCGGATCCCCGCCAACGCCCGTGGCCCGTCCCGCCGGCCGACGCCGGCCACGCCCACGGGAATCCGTCGGAGCCCCAGGCGCACGTGGGGCTCGGCGGACGACGCGGCGAGCCCGCCCACCACCGAGCCCACTGGCTCGTCCAGGTTCCGGCGCAGGATGGTGTCCGTCACCACTTCCGGAAGCGCCGGGAACGCCGGTCCCGCCTCCATGTGGATGGCTTCCGCCGGGGCTCGGCCCGAAGGCTCCACCGGGGTCCCGCCCGAGTGCGCCACCGCGCCCGCCAGGGGCGGCACGCTCACGGACAGGAGCAGGAGGGCGAGGCGGGCAGTCACACGAATCGGGTCAGGGGTTGAACCGACCGGCCGGACCCGGTGTAGGGTACCGACTGTAGGTGCTCTTCCGCGTCCCGAGGACGGTGGGGCACGACGTCATCCCAGCGAGATCCGCGGCCAAGCCATGCGCCTGAGCGTGCTCACGAGATATCTGATACGGATCCACATCGGTCCGTTTCTGTTCGCGTTGTGCACCATCACCGGGCTCATCTTCCTCAACGCCGTGGCACAGCGGGTCAACGACCTGGTGGGCAAGGGTCTTCCCATTCGGGTCATCATCGACTTCCTCGTCCTCTCGCTACCCCACACCATCGCGCTCTCGCTTCCCATGTCGGTGCTGGTGGCCGTCTTGTACGCCTTCAGCGAGATGACCTCGGCCAACGAGGTCACCGCCATGTCCGCCGGAGGCATCCGCCCCACCCGGGTGCTGGGCCCGCTTCTCGTGCTGGGCGCCCTGGGCACGGGGGTCATGCTCTACTTCAACGATCGAGTGCTCCCCGAGTCGAACCATGCGCTAAAGAACCTGTTGCTCGACATCGGTCGCAAGAGCCCGACGCTGGACCTCCGCGAGCAGGTGGTGAACGAGATCGCCACCGACGACGGCTCGGCAAGGTACTTCCTCACGGCCACCAGCATCGACAACGCCACCAACACGTTGTACGACGTCACCATCTTCGACGCCAACGACAGCCGGAGGCAGCGGACCACCTACGCCGAGCGCGGGCAGATGGCGTTCAACCAGGCGCGCACGGATCTGTTCCTCACCCTCTACGACGGCGTGGTGCACGAGGTACAGTCGGAGCGCGAAGGCGGGTTTCAGCGCGTCTACTTCGACGAGCAGGTGGTTCCGCTCCGGAACGTGGGGAACGAGCTGGAGCGGCGCATGGGCGGCAGCGAGCGGTCCGATCGCGAGATGGGCTTCGGGCTCCTTGCGGAGAGCGCGGACCGACGGAGGGCGGAGCTGGACTCTCTACGGGAGGTCAGTCGGGAGCAGGCCGTGACGGTGGTCCGCCAGGCCCTGGGACGTCCCGTCGAGGCCGCGGACAGCGTGGGCGCGGACCAGCGCCGGGTGCCCCGGACCGCCGGCGTCCTGGCCCAGGACCGGCCCACGCAGGTCGTCGTTCTGGACGCCCGCCGGCGTGCCACCGTCGGGGACTCCCACGAGCAGGCGGTCTATCGGTACCAGGTGGAGATCCACAAGAAGCTCGCCATCGCCTTCGCGTGCCTGGTCTTCTCGCTCATCGGCCCGCCGCTGGCGCTCCGGTTCCCCCGGGGCGGCGTGGGGATGGTGGTGGCGGCGTCCACCATCATCTTCAGCGTCTACTGGGTCGGGCTCATCGCCGGCGAGAGCCTGGCCGACCGCCGGGTGGCCAGTCCCGTCCTCACCATGTGGGGGAGCAACGTCATCTTCCTGCTGGTGGGCATCTGGCTGGTGCGACACATGGGTGACGCGGGCACCACGGTGCGGGGCGGGAGCGGACGACTGGCGGCGGCGTGGCACGCCCTGGTCCGTCGTCTGAGGCCCCGACGCACGGCGGAGGCCCAGGTGGGCGCCGGATGAGGATCCTGGACCGGTTCGTCGCCGGCACCTTCCTGAAGCTCTTCGGGTTGGTGCTCACCGCAGCGCCGCCCCTGTTCGTTCTCGGCGACATCACCGAGAACCTCGACCGGTATCTGGACCGCGGCGTCACCGGGTTGGACGTGGCCAGGGCATACCTTTTCCAGCTTCCGCTCTTCATGCAGTGGTCCTTCCCCATCGCGGCGCTGGTGGCCACGGTGTTCACGGTGCACACCATGACGGCCCACAAGGAGATCGTGGCGGCCAAGGCCGGAGGCATCTCCTTCCACCGCGTCATCCGCCCCATTCTCGTGGTGGGGGTGGTGCTCACGGGCGTCGCGCTGGGCCTGGGTGAGCTCGTGCCCAGGGCGAACCGGGTGGCTTCGCAGATCCTCCAGAACGAGAATCCCGGCCGCTCGTGGCGGTCGGACTTCGTGTATCGCTCGGAGAGCGGCCTGACGTGGCAGGTGTCGAGGCTCACCGCCATGGACGGGCGCATGACGGGCGTGGTGGTGGAGCGCGCGCCCGGTCCCGACGGAGCCGCGGTCCATGTGCTGGCCGAGAGCGCCTACTGGCGGGACTCGGTGGGATGGACGTTGCAGGAAGGGTATCTCCGCCGGCTGGGACCCGAGGGGGACGAGCATACGCTCGAGTTCGATCAGCTGGTCATGACGGACCTGGTGGAGCGCCCCGACGAGCTCCTGGAGGCGCCAAGGGAAGCCGACGAGATGACGTACCGGGAGATCGAGCACCAGGCATCCATCATCCAGCGCTCAGGAGGGGACGCCAACCGGCTGCTGGTGAAACGGGAAGAGAAGATCGCCATCCCCGTGGCCACGCTGGTCATCATCCTCTTCGGCGCGCCCCTTGCCACCAGCAGCAAGCGCGGCGGGACGGCCTTCGGCATCGGGATCTCCCTGGGCATCGTCATCCTCTACATGATGCTCTTCAAGATCTCCGGTGCGCTCGGCGAGGCCGGAGCCATCGATCCCCTGACCGCCGCCTGGACGCCGAACGTGCTGTTCTTCGTGGGGGCGCTGCTCCTTTTGAGGCGCGTCCGCACGTAACGCGCACGTCGCGCTGCCCGTCCGACGGCCCGCCTCTACCGGTCCGCACGGCGTGGGACCGGATGCCGCGCCGGCGCCGCGTTCCGCCACACTGGCTTGCGCCTCACCGCACCGCGGAAACGGCGAAGCGCCCACCCCGAAAGGA
>CAYGKI010000124.1:4548-7712 GCA_964350235.1 uncultured Gemmatimonadaceae bacterium
CCGGGTCGAAGGCGCGGGAACAGTCCGCCGGACACCACTCCGGCTCCCACCACCCGTTCACCACCCTAGCGCGTACGACCAATTGAGGTGCAACGGCCGTGCCACGAAAGAGGGGGCGCTGACGTGCCTCGACGGTGCCGCGCGTAAAGGCCCCGAAGCAGCCCGGTATCAGTCCCGCGAGAACGCAGCGGGCGGACTTGTCGTCAGCCCCATCGTCGGGGAGCCTTCTTCATGATCCCATCGACCATGAGGGCCGCCATGGGCGTCCTGCTCGCCGCTACCGTAGGGCCCTGGGGATGCCAGCCCGAAACGAGCGTTCCTGCTGGGGCAGCAGGGCTCACCGTGTTCTCGACGCCCCTGTCCGACACGTCTTCGCTCAGGGCCGATTGGACCCGCCCCGTCCCGGAGCTGGATTCAGCCCGTATCGCTAGTGTTCGCCTGGCGACCGACGGCGCGCTCTGGGTCGTAGCACGCGACGGACGCGTGGTGCGCATCGATCGGGTCGACGACACTACCCTCTTCCCCGCCCCCGACGGGCTCGAGCGTCCGAGCATTTCGGCTGCAGCTCCCGACCCCCGCGGCGGGATCTGGGTCAGAGACGGCAGCTCCGGATGGATCCTCCGTCTGAGCCCCGACGGGACGTGGACCCGCGAGCTGCAGGCCGGTGCCGGCCCCCTCCTCTGGGGTCGAAGGGCCATGGCCACCGACGATCAGGGACGGCTCTGGGTGGGCATCCATCCGGATGCTGAGGCCGAGACTCCGCTCGACGTGCCACGGCCCGTCTACGCTCGGCTTGAAGCTCGCGCCCTGGTGGACACGCTCTACATCCCCGGGGCCGTTACGGAGGTGTGCGCGCGCCGCGATCCTCATTTCCGCTCGGGTTGGCTGGAAGATTTCAGGGAGCGGTATGTCCCCTTCCCCCAGTGGACCCTCCTCGCATCGGGGGCGTTGGCGGCCGGCTGCCCGGCCGCCTACGTCGTGGAGATCGGTAACGCCCGGAGTCGGGAGGCCTCCCCAGCGAGCTCGGCCACCGGGGACGACCACGGCCCACGCCTGAGCCTTGCCATGGATGCGTCGGTTTCCGTCCCCGTGGGGCCCGACGAGCGCAACGACTTCAGAATCACCTGGACCGCGCTCATGCGTACCCGCGGGACGCCCGGTGCGGAGACATGGTCGTGGAACGACGCCGTTCTCCCGTCGACCAAGCCGGCCTACTCGTCCCTTGCCGGGGATTCCGAAGGGAATCTCTGGATCTGGACCGCCCAGCCGAGCGCCACGGTCCCCTCCAACCCGACGTGGTCCCTGGCGGGGTTGCCGGACGTCCTGTGGGTGGAGACGGGTGCCGGTACGTTCGACGTCTTCGACACCGAGGGAAGCCTGGTCCGGCATGTGCGGCTTCCGGTGGAGCTTCGTTACACGCCCACGCCTGACACGCCCGAGCCGGATCTTCGAGGCGATACCGTCTGGGCTGCCTTCCGGGGATCCGAAGGGGAGACAGTCGTGGGGCGCTTCTCGGTCGCCCCTTAGACGCTCCCGGGCGACCTCAGCGCACCCGCACCAGGAAGCCCCGAGCCCGGGCCGCGCCAGGCGCCGAGACCCGAATGTGCGCCGTGGAGAACGGCTCGAGGCGGAGGGACCCGAAGCCGGCGCTCCCCGACCGCAGGCTGAAGCGGACGCCCTGATCGGGGGGGATGCCCACGACCAGGAGCGGATAGCGTCGGTCGGCCCGGAGGCTGGCGATGAGCGATGGCATGGCCCACGACGGTTGCTGATAGCGCGGATCGCGGCCGCCGGAGAGGTCGTCGGCCACCAGCGTGACCGCCCACTCGGCCATCCGGTCCAGCGGGTCGACTCCGAGCGCGTTCTCCAGCGTGCCCAGCCCCCGCTCGCGGCTGTTCATCAGCGCGTACAACACCTCCCGGTCGGGCCGATCGGTCCTGTCTATCACGTACCTCAGGAAGGCCCAAGCGGCGCCGCGTGTCTCGATAACGTCCGGGCCCATGGGCGAGTGCACGTGAGGTGCCTGAAGGAAGACGTTGTAGCGGCCCAGGTTGCCATAGGCATATCGGTTGAATGCGTCGACGATGCCCCGGGTCTCCAGCGTCGGGCCGTCTAGGTTCTGCTTCGGCCTGACGCCCGTAACCTCATGGAACAGCAACTCCTCCGCGACGTAGCTCAGACCTTCGTTCAACCAGGTCTCCTCGAGCACCTCCGCGTCGTTCACGTACAGGCGACGGGACGCGTTGAGAAGGTGCTGGAGCTCGTGCGCGAGGACCGCGCGGGTCTGGAGCTGGTCCCCGCGAATGGGCGCGGCCACCAGGCCATCCGGATCGGGCACCGACATGTAGAGCACCTCGCCCTCGGCGCTGGTGGCACAGCCGGCCAGTCCCGATCCAGGATCATTCTCGCGCGGGAACAGATCTCCGCCCCAGAAGAACCCGCCTACGACCCCTCCCGACCCCGGCGTGGAAAGGGCGTTGGCCGCCGGAGTGAAGAACACCACCACGCGACCGTTGGCGTCGAGATCCGACGGCGTGCCGAACACGTCGGTCAGGGGAGCATACACGTACTCGTCGAAGAATCCCGCGATGTCCTGGAGCTCCGCGTCGGAGAAGCCAGGAGACGGCGATTCCTCGTCGAGGAGGACCACCGCGTGCTGCGACACGGCCACCACGCGGCCGCGCCGTGCATCGGGGCTCGTGTCACAGGAGACCGCCGTGGGATATTCGCGCACGTCCCCCACCGAGGGGGCGGCTCGAGCCGGAACGGTGTTGCGCGCGAGCGGGCGGGCGCGCCCCCCGGGGGCCGATCGCATGCGCGACGCCAGGTCGTGCACCGGGAACACCGGGCGCACCACGTCGACGCCCCCGGCCCCGGACAGGGCACCGCCGGGAGGAAAGCCACGTGGAGCGGCCAGAATTCCTTCGCCGGGTGTCGCGCTTGCGGCCACCGTGGACAACAGGCTCCCGGAGCCCGTCTCGAAGCCCGAGCCGAGGATATCGATCTCATGAGCCTCCCGCGCCGCGCCCGCGTCGCCCACGGTCACGACTACCACGTAGTCCGCCGGGTCCACGGATTCGATGCACATGCCCTCGCCCACCAGTCCGCCGGGCTCGGCCACCTCCCCGACGGCCAGATCCAGCGGCATGGAACCCGTGCACGCG
>CAYGKI010000124.1:7722-8804 GCA_964350235.1 uncultured Gemmatimonadaceae bacterium
ACGACGATCACCGCGGCGACGAGCACCGAGACGAGGCGTGGCCGGCGTCCGTTCACGGCGCCAGCTCCAGGCCCAGCTCGCGATCCAGCCTCTCCGTGGCGTTGCCCCACCGATCGACGGCGTAGACGTGGACCGCCACCAGTCGATCCGGGCTGAACGGGAAGGAGACCATGCGGAGGTCGGGGATGACCGGTCCGTCCCATCCCTGGACGTTCGGCACCCAGATCTCGTTCCGCCCGTCGGGCTGCCCGAAGGTCCCGTCCGCGATCTCGAAGGTCACGAACATTCCGGCCAGGTCGTCTTCAGGATCGCGAACCGTGGTCAGGAACCGGACCTTGGGGTCCGTGGTCCGATCCACCACGGTGGCGTCCAGGCTCAGGATCTCCGGCGGCCGACCGAACGCGTCCCCCACCCGGTCCGTGAACCAGGGCGTCGTATTGCCTTCGCCGTCAGCCGCCCTCACCGCCATGCAATAGCGGCCGGTGGGGGACTCGGGCAGGTCTCCAGGCAGGACGAACACCACTCGGGCCGTGTCTGCCCCGAACAGTCGGCTCCCCGGCGCACGGAACCCGCGGAACTCCCGGGGTCCGTTCCGCAGAAGGCTTGCCCCGTCACACCCGCTCACATCCCAGTAGAACCGGTCCAGGTCGGGCAGACCCGAGACTTCCGAGCCTGGATCCGTCGCCTCGAAGTACACCACCGAGGCGTCCCCGACCCGCTCAGCCGCGAACCGGAGCATCTCCGGCCGGTACTCGGGGCGAGAGCAGGTCACCCGGTACCGCACCACCGGAGACGAGGGCGGGCCCACGTCGACAGTCTGACGGCGGCCCCGGTCGTTGAGCACGGCACAGTCCGGGGCCACGTGCATGAGCTCCACCGTGTAGGAGCCACGCTCCAAGCCGTCTACCACCACTTCCTCGTTGGGCCCGATGGTCCCGACCCGTACCTCGCGCTCTTCCTGCAGCAGGCGATAGACGTAGCTGTCGTCCACCAGAAGCCCGTCGGTTCCCGTCACGATGGTCAGGGGAGCCACGCATTCGATGTTGTACCGGAGCACCGAGGTACTCTTGGGCGCGTACACG
>CAYGKI010000125.1:0-8670 GCA_964350235.1 uncultured Gemmatimonadaceae bacterium
CCTGGGGGACCCCTCGGATCCGGGCGATCTCGGCGGTGACCTTGGCGCCGGGCAGGACGCCTCCGAGTCCCGGCTTGGCCCCCTGGCTGAGCTTGATCTCGATGGCGCGCACGGGGTGTTGCTCGACCTGCGCCACACAGCGCTCGAGGTCGAAGGACCCGTCGGGCTTGCGGGCGCCGAAGTAGCCGGTGCCCAGCTGCCAGATCAGGTCGCCACCCTGGAGGTGGTAGGGAGAGATGCCGCCCTCCCCGGTGTTGTGGAGGCAGTCGGCCATGGCGGCTCCGCGGTTGAGCGCCTTGATGGCGGCCGAGGAGAGCGAGCCGAAGCTCATGCCGCTGATGCTCACCACCGATGCCGGACGGAACGCGTGTCGACGCCCCCTTGCGCCACCCAGGACCTTGGCGCACGGGATGGGATAGGCGCCCTGGTGGCCGTCATGACCGTCGTGCCCATCGGGCGCGGGCGCGGGGAGCGTGTCCTGCTTGATGATCAGGTAGTTGGACGAGAGCTCCGGATCCTCGTCGGTCCCGAACCCGGTGTAGTTGTTCTGTCGCTTCGCTGACGCGTACACCCATCGGCGGGCGTCGCGGGAGAACGGACGCTCCTCGTTGTTCGAGGTGACGATGTACTGGCGGAGCTCCGGTCCCACGGCCTCCAGCAGGTAACGGAAGTGGCCGATAATGGGGAAGTTGCGGAGGATGGCGTGGCGCTTCTGGGTGACGTCGTAAAGAACGATCACCACCAGAACGACGGCCAGGATCAGGAACCAGCTCAACTCGAATCCTCCTCCGGGGTGCGCGCGCCGAGACCCCGGAAGCTATGGGCTCCCCGACCATGAGGGCTACCCAGCGCCTCGGGGAGGCTCCGCACGAGCCGCGAGGGGCACGCGGCGGGTCTCGCGAGCATCCAGGCGAGCAACGACGACACGTCGCTCCCCTAGGCGTCGCCCTCTCGCATCTCCCGGCTCAGGCGCTCCGCCAGCTCGCGCTCCGGCAGCAGCGCCGAGGCCGGAAGCCGGAGGACGAGCTCGGACCATCGCGGGTCCTGGGCATGGGCTCGACGGAGGTAGGGCCCCGCGGCGTGCTCGCGCCCCGCGGCGGCGAGGGTGATGCCCACCCAGAACGGCGCTTCACCGTTGGTGGCCGCGTCGGGGACGAGCTCCATGGCTTCGCCGTAAGCAACCATGGCGGCGTCCAGATCCCCGTCCGTGACGTGCGCGTCCCCGTCGTTCAGCTTCCTGTAGGCGCGCTGGAGCCGGACGAGGCGCCGGAGCTCGGACACGGGCTCAGCATGGTCCTCCACCCGGAGGTCGAAGTGCCGATCGACCCATGGGCGACCTGAGGCTTCGGCAGCCACCACCACCAGCGCGGCGGACTGCTTGCCTCGGATGTCGCCCCCATCCTCCTGGGCCGCCTCGAGCGCCTGGAGCAGGCGCTCGGCCAGATCTCCGTCGGCCGCCTCATAGGCCCGGGCCATGGCCCCCCAGACCGTGGCCCGCTCCATCATGTTCGCCTGGGTCGTGTACCCTTCGCCCACGTGATGGCCGGCCGCCTGCACGCAGCGTGTGCCGGTGTGCGCGGCGACCTCTCCTGCGGCGTCCACCATGGCGACCTGCCGCACGTCCGCTCCGGCATCCGTGCCGGCCAGGGCCTGGAGCGCGGCGGCCGCGCTCCGCCCCGACCGCATCAGCTCGAGACCGAGAGGGCCATACGAGGGCTCGACGAACGACTGGGTGGCCACGGCGCCCACCCCCGCCTCCGCCCAGGGCACGATGGACCCCACCGAGAACCAGTGGGACTGGACCGCGACGCCCATCTCGCCCGTGGTGGGGTCGCGGGCCACGATGGAGTACGTGGCCACTGGACGGAGGGGTGTCTCGGGGGTGGGTGCGGGGCGGGCCATGCGGGAGCTCCTGGAGGTTCCGGCGAGGGTGCGCGTGGGGTCGCCGGTGAGCCTATGGCGTCGGAGGTCCGGATGCGAGTCGTGAGGCGCGTGGGGCGCGGTCTGGGGCGGCCGTATGCCGGGAGGGGTGCCGGGGCCTAGGTTTCGGAGATCACCACTCCGTCCGTCCCCTCCGCTGCTCGCCATCGAATGTCCAGACTCGCCCCCGGCGGCCCGCCCGGCTCGCTCCGCGCTCGCGTCTACCACGTCATCTTCGGGCACGAGACCCGGTCGGGCAGGGCATTCGACGTCGCCCTCATCGGCGCCATCATCGCCAGCGTCGTCGTGGTCATGCTGGACTCGGTGCCTGGCCTCCGCGCCGCCTGGGGCCCCTGGCTCCGGGGGCTGGAATGGATGTTCACGGCGTTCTTCACGGTGGAGTACCTGCTTCGTGTCTGGTGCGTGAAGCGAGCCGACGCGTACGCGCTCAGCTTCTTCGGGGCCATCGACCTGCTGGCGGTGATCCCCACGTACGTGAGCCTGGTGCTGCCCGGAGGACAGTTCCTGGCCGTGGTCAGGATCCTGCGGGTCGTACGGGTCTTCCGGGTTCTCAAGCTGGTGCAGTACATGGGTGAGGCCAGCGCGTTGGCGGATGCGCTGCGTGCGTCCCGCTACAAGATCTCCGTCTTCCTCCTCACCGTGGTGAGCGTCGTGGTCGTGGTGGGGTCGCTCATGTACCTCATCGAAGGACCCGAGTCCGGGTTCACCAGCATCCCCAAAGGCGTCTACTGGGCCGTGGTGACGCTCACGACGGTGGGCTACGGAGACGTGGCTCCGCAGACATCCCTGGGGCAGGCGGTGGCCACGGTGGTCATGATCCTGGGGTACGGGATCATCGCCGTTCCCACGGGGATCGTATCCGCGGAGCTGGCCATGGTGGCCACCCGCCGGCCGGGGAGCATCTGCAGGTCGTGCTCCTACGTGGAGACCGATCCGGAAGCCCGGTTCTGCAAGCGCTGCGGCGAGGCGTTGTGAGAGGCGCATACCCCTTCCCCTCGGCGCGCCGGGCCGTGGCGGCCGTCCCCTCGCGGGCCTATGCTGTCGCCGACGGTACTCTTCCTTTCCGGTGGTCGACCATGCGTGTCCTACCTCTCGTCCTCGCGGCTCTGCTCCTGCTCCCCTGCCTTTCCACCGCGCAGGAGCCGGTCCGTTACGAGATCTCCTTCCCGAACCGGGCCCACCACGAGGCCGAGATCCGTGTCACCTTCCCGGACCTGGACTCGGGTCCACTCCAGGTCCGGATGAGCCGAACCTCTCCCGGACGGTACGCGCTCCACGAGTTCGCCAAGAACGTCTATGGTGTGCGCGTCACGGGTGTGGACGGCCGCGCGGTGGAAGTGCGCCGTCCCGACCCCCACCAGTGGGACGTGGTGGGACACGGAGGCGAGGTGACGTTCGCCTACACGCTCTATGGAGACCGGGCCGACGGCACCTACACGGGCATCGACCGGACCCACGGCCACCTGAACATGCCTGCGACGTTCGTCTGGGCGCGGGGCCTGGAGGCGAGACCCGTCGAGCTCTCCGTGCGGGTCCCCGAGGGGAGCGGCTGGCGGGTGGCGACCCAGCTCGTCCCCACCGGGGACGCGTTCCGATTCACGGCGCCGGATCTCGCGTACTTCCTGGACAGCCCCACGGAGGTGTCGGACTTCTGGAGCGAGCGTGGACCCGTGTCCGATCCGAACGGGGGACCGGACGCCGAGATCGTCGTGGCGCTACACCATGCCGGTACCGACGCGGAGGCCACGGACTACGCGCGCGACGTCATGGCCATCGTCGAGGCGGCGAAGGAGGTCTACGGGGCTCTCCCGGGCTTCGACCACGGCACCTACACGTTCCTGGCGGATTACCTGCCCTGGGTGGCCGGGGACGGCATGGAGCACAGGAACTCCACGGTGGTGTCCAACACACGATCTCTGGCCGAGAACCGGTTGGGAATCCTGGGGACGGTGGCCCACGAGTTCTTCCATGCCTGGAGCATCGAGCGTATCCGACCGGCCTCCCTGGAGCCGTTCGACTTCACCGAGGCCAACATGTCTCGGGAGCTCTGGTTCGGTGAAGGGTTCACCAGCTACTACGACGACCTGATTCTCTGGCGGGCGGGGCTCATCGACGACGACGACTTCGCCGCACGCATGGGGTCCATCGCCGAAGCGGTGACGTCGGCACCCGGGCGCCGGTTCTTCTCCCCCGTGGAGATGAGCATGCAGGCGCCCTTCGTCGACGCCGCGTCGTCCATCGATCCCCAGAACCGGGGCAATACCTTCCTCTCGTACTACACATGGGGCTCGGGCGTCGCGCTGGGACTGGACCTGACGCTACGGACTCGATTCGACGGGGTCACCCTCGACCACCTCATGCGCGAGATGTGGCGGAGCCACGGCTCACCGGAGATCCCGTACGAGGTGGACGACGTGGAGGCCGCGCTGGGAAGAGTGACGGGGGACGTGGCGTTCGCGTCGGAATTCTTCGCGCGATACGTCCGGGGCAGGGACGTCCCGGACTACCGCGCGCTGCTCGCCCAGGCGGGGATCGCGTTCGAGGCGGCGCGACCCGGCGCGGCTTGGGTGGGGCCGCTTCAGCTGCGCGCGGATCCCGCCGGCGCCGTCGTCCTGGCGACTCCGCGATTGGACACCCCCCTGTACGAGGCCGGCCTGGACCGGGGCGATCGGGTCGGCGCGCTGGACGGCAGCCCGGTGGCCTCGGCCGCCGACATGGAGGCGATCCTGGAAGAGCACCAGCCCGGCGACGAGCTCGCCATCCGGTTCGAAAGCCGGGGCTCGGAGCTGGAGGCCACGCTTACGCTGGTGGAAGACCCGGCACGACGCGGGACGCTTCCCAGCGTCGGCGCGCGGACCTCCGACCAGGTCCAGTTCCTCTCCCGGTGGAAGGCCCGCACCCCCTGAGCCGGGTGTCCGGCCCAGGGGGGTGGTGCGTCAACGCGCTCCGAGGATCCCGCTCCGGATCCGCACCGCCTTCGCCGAGGCGGACGGGTCCTCCATGAGCTGGCTGGTGGTGACCTCGGCCAGCTGGAGCTCGGCGCTCAGCGTCAGCTCCTGCCCGCCGCGGCGTACCACGATCTCGTAGGTCGTGCCGGGGGCCTGGCTCTGGAACCGGCTCCGGAAGACCTCCCCGAAGGAGTTGTCCTCCACCGGGATGCCTGCGACGCGTACGAGGATGTCGTCGGACTGAACACCGGCCAGGCCCGCCGCGCCTCCGGAGACCACGTCCACGATGGTCACCCCTTCCTCGCTCCCCTGGGTGGTGATCCCGATCCGGGGCACCGATGCCACCTGGACGTCGAGGCGGAGTCCGGCCAACGGAAGGATCTCGTCCCACGGGTACGGTTCACGCCCGTCCACGTACGCGTCGTGGAAGTCGCCGAAGTCCCGCCCTCCGGCGGCGTCACGCACGGCCTGCCACCACTGCTCCTCGGTGAAGCCCTCCCCACGCAGGTACGACTCCCGGTACATGCGGCGCATCACGTCGTCCAGGGAGCGCTGGTTGTCCGAGGCGTCCCGGATGAGCACGTCGAGCATGAAGCCGGCCAGGGGCCCCTTGTCGTAGTAGATGGTGCCGGTGCCGTCCCGCGGCTGGATCCAGGGGGAGAGGGAAGCGTCCTCCAGAGCCACGGCGGCGGTCTGGGCCACGTTGTCGATCTTGCCCTGCGTGATCTGGTAGAAGAGCCCGGGTGGGATGATCCCACCCCGCACCAGGGCCAGGTCCGCGTAGTAGTCGGTGATGCCTTCGCTCACCCAGAGCAGCTCGGTGGGCATGGCGCGACCGTAGTCGTACGGCCAGAGGTCGCTGGGGCGCAGGCGCTTGACGTTCCAGGCGTGGAAGATCTCGTGCGCCGTGATGGACGGAAGCACGGGGTTGCCGATGAAGAGCGGGTCGTAGATGCCGTAGTGGGAGTTGCTGTGCTCCAGCGCCGAGCCACCGCCCAGCCCTTCCTGGAAGACCAGCAAGGTGGTGTAGGTCTCCCACGGCACCTCGCCGAACACTTCCTGCATGGGGGGCATCATGCGCTGGATGTGGTCCCACATCGTCTGGCGATCCCCACCGGCCATGACGCCCGCCGGGTAGGTGGCCAGGCGGTACCACTTCCCGCCCACACGCAGGCTGTCCAGATCGAAGCTGCCGACGAAGGTCGGCATGTCCACCAGCTCGTCGTAGTGACCCGCGGTATAGGTGTCGGGGGCTGCTCCGGCGGTGAAGCCCGTGGCCACGTCCCAGTCCTGCTCCGTGTGGATGCGGACCTCCGCGTCGAAGTCCAGGTCCTGACCCTCCGGGAACATGAAGAGGTTGGTCCCGTTGAAGGCCGCCAGGTCCGGCGCCGTCCATGCGGATCCCACGTCCAGGGCGTCGGCCAGGTACGCGTACGTCAGGGTCACGCGCCCACTCCGGGCAGGCATCACCCGCCAGGTGTCGTAGTCGGTCTTGTCCCAGTGGATGGGCGCGCCGTCCTGGGTGGCGGAGACGCCGCGCACGTTCTGGGCGAAGTCGTCGAGCTCGTAGGAGCCCGGCGTCCAGGAGGGAAGGGAGAGGCGGACCGGATCGGTGCCTTCCACGTCGAAGGACAGCGCGACGTGGATCTCCCGGTTGGCTGCGGTGGATCGGTCGAAGGTGACGTCGTACCGGATCTCGTCGATCCCGCCCGTCTGGCCCGAGACGGCGGACGCGCCCGCCGTTCCGATGAGCACCATCGCCGCCATGGTCGCAATTCCCGTTCTCACCATCCCCTCCCGTGCTCGAGTGTGCCTACCACGGTGGACTACCACCCCCGGAGCCCCGGAGTTTCAAGGGTGCCCGACGTCCAGCGCGTCCACCACGATCTCCTCGTGGGGCCGGATGCGCAGGAGCTTCCGGAGGAGCGCCGCCAACACCAGGACCAGCCCGAACATGCACACCAGGAGGGGGCCGGTGGCCAGGTCCCAGTAGAAGGAGGCGCCGATGCCTCCGACGATGGCCACGGTTCCGGCGCCCCACGCGATGAACAGGGCCGTCTGGAACCGATGGGTGAAGAGGAAGGCCACCACCGCTGGGATCACCAGACAGCTGAAGACCATGAGGACGCCTGCCACCTCCACGGAGAAGGCGATGACGACGCCGAAGGTCAGGTAGAAGAGGAAGTCCCAGAGTCGGACCGATGGGACCCGCTCGGGCCGGAACGTCACCGCCAGGAACTTCCGCCTCAGGGCCCAGTGGACCGCGCCGATGACCGCATACGGGATGGCCATGCCCCAGATGGTCGGCCAGTCCACCCAGATGAGGGCACCGGTGAGGGTCTCCTGCAGATGCTCGGCCCCCTCGGCCGTCATGCTGGCCAGGAGGATCACGGCGGCGGACGCCACCACGTAGGAGATACCGATGATGGCTTCCTGCGGCACCACCGACTTCTCCATGCGCGTGAAGGAGAAGATGAGCGCACCGAGGAGGGTGAACCCCAGCGCGAAGAACAGAGAGGCGGTGCTTCCCATCTCGATGCCCATCAGAAGCGCCACCGTGGTGCCCAGAGCGGCGATCTGAGCGAAAGCCAGGTCGACGAAGATGACCTCGCGGGCGATGACGTGCAGCCCGAGATACGCGTGAATGGACAGGATGACCAGGGCCGCCACGATGGGTGGGATCATGAGGTCGAGCACGGGCGTCTCCTCAGCGACTCGTGAACGCCGCGGCCAGCTCGCCGACCCACGCGTCCACCAGGGAGAAGTAGTCGTCGATGCCCGCACGGGCCCCGGGCGAGAGCGGGACCATCACCAGCGCGGCGCCCCCACGGTTGGCCACGCTCTCCACGCGCCCCCGGTCGAAATATGTGGCGGAGAACAGCACGTTCAGTCCCTCGGAACGCATGCGGTCGATGAGCTGGGCCACGTGGCCGGGGGTGGGCGGGATCCCCGGCTTGGCCTCGACGTACTCCGCGCAAGGGACCTAGAACCGATCGTCGAGGTAGGCCCAGTTCTTGTGGTAGCAGATCATCTCGCGTCCACGGAACGGTGCGGCCGCGGCGAGCCACCCTCCCAGAGATTCCAGGAGCGGACGTCCCTCGTACTCCTGGTCGGCCAGGAAGTCGAAGAGGGTTCCGTTCATCGCCATCTGCTCCAGCGTGGGACCGCCGATGAGCTCGACGAGGCGGTCGCCGAAGAGCCGGCTGTGGATCCGCTGCGTGAAGTCGGCCAGGCCCCGGTCCCAGGTCGCCGCGCGCTCCGGTGCCACGCGCTTGAGCCCGGTGGTGATGTTCCGCGCCACCTGGAGGGTGCGGAGTGGGTCGGTGGTGACGTGCGGGTTGCCGTAGATGTGCACGTCACCGGAGCTGCGATCCGCGGCCACGGGAATATCCAACAGCTGGATGCCCGTGTACGCGGTGACGTAGCCTCGTCCTCCCTCCAGCACGTCCGCGTTGCCGGCCCTGTCCAGGAGCGTCGGCGCCCACAGCTCGAGGTCGAGCCCCGTGGTCACGAACATGTCCGCTCTCCGGAGGTCCAGCGCGAAGCTGGGCTTGGGACGGACGAAGTGGGCGTCCTCGTTGGGGTTGGCGATGGCCGAGACCTCCACGTCGCTCCCGCCGATCTCTTCGGCCAGCGAGGCGTAGACCGGGAGGGTGGTCACCACCCGAACGGGTGACGCCTGGCCCGCGGCCGGCGCGTGGTGCACGGCCGAGGCCGCCACAAGCAGGACCGCTCCGGTCCGTAGCGTCTTCAACATGCTCATCGCTCCTCGAAGTCCCCC
>CAYGKI010000126.1:0-8649 GCA_964350235.1 uncultured Gemmatimonadaceae bacterium
GCCTCCACGTCGGCGCCGGCGATGAAGCTCGATTCCTTGCCGCTACGGATGACCACCACTTTGACCCGGCCCTCCCTGGCGCCCGCCCTCGCCTCGTCCAGAGCCGTCCCCAGGCGCCGCATGACGGGCTCGGTGAGAACGTTGAGGGGACGCTCCGGGTCGTCGAACGTGATCCAGCCCACGCCGTCGGCGTCGACGTGGAACGAGGGGCTCGGCGACACTGGAGCGGCGTGGGAGTCCATGGGCACTTCGCGCATCCCGGGTTGGCAGAGTCGCTGGAGAAGGAGAAGGATCCTTCACACAATACCGACGTCCCGGTAAAAGGAAAGCCGCCCGGCTCCCAGGACGGGAGCCGGGCGGCTCGTCACCTCGCAGCCCGGGACCGCTTCGGGCAGGCGCCCGAGGCGTTAGAGCGCCGGACGCTCCTGGGCGTTCTCCCGAGTGAGACGGACGAGCACCGGCTCGCCGCGCTCCACGGTGATGGGGACGTTCCAGTAGAGCTCGGTATAGGGCAGCTCGTAGCGGGCATGGACCCAGTACTGCCCGGGCGCCACGCGGAGGTTTCCGCGGGCCACGCCGCTGGCGTCGGTGGTGTCCACGGCCAGGTCGAGGCCGGTGGCCCGCTGCTTGGCGAGGAAGACCGTGCCCACGTCGGCGAAGGCCTCGTCCGCCCAGTTGTCCTGGAGGATCCGGATGGAGTCGGACTGACGGATGGTGCCGCGCTGGAGCTCGTCGAACCGCTCGAACGCCGCGTTCATCTGGCGCTCCACCGTGCCCAGCTCGGAGTCGAAGGCCTGGAACTCCCGGAAGAGCGTGACGTAGGCCGCCTCGCCGCGAGAGTACTGCTCCATCTCGGACGTGATGGTCTGAAGGGTGTCCCGGAGCGTGTTCCAACGGCGCTGGAGGGCATCCCACTCCTGCTGCGCCTGCTGGACCTCGTCACGGGCCGCGACCAGCTCCGGCGGGATCACCGGCTCCGGTGTGCCGAAGGCCTGCGTCAGGGAGTCGAACACCTGATCGCGGTCGTATGGGAGCAGCTGGACCTCGATGTCGGAGAGCGCACGCATGGTGGTGCCCTCGCCCTCGGGGTCCGCGGTCTCGATCTCCATCGTCACCACCACCTCGCCCGGGCCGCAGGCCGCGGTGACGAGGAGGAGGCCCATGGCGAACGGGAGTATACTACGCCTCATGGTGAGCTCCGTCCGTCGGTTGCTTTGGGGGAACGAAAAGCGAAGCTAGTGTGGGCGCGGACCCACATCAAGCCGAGGCAATGTACATGCGGTGCGCCGCGGCGCCAGGGTCTGGCGCCCGCAGGGGCCGGATGGACCCTCAGTACCGCAGCGTCTCCGGGAGGATGTAGCCCGCCGGATCCACGGCCCGGTCGTTCACGCGCACCTCGTAGTGCAGATTGGGCGCCGTGGCGATGCCGGTGCTGCCCACCTGCGCGATCATCTCGCCGCGCTGTACTTCCTGGCCCACCTGGGCGATGAGCTTGGAGGCGTGGGCGTAGAGGGTGGTGTACCCGTACCCGTGGTCGATCTCCACCGTCAGCCCGTACCCCACGACCCACCCTGCCCGCGTGACACGGCCCTTGGCCGCCGCGTAGATGGGCGTGCCCGTGGGCGCGGAGATGTCGATGCCCGTGTGCGCCATGGGCCGGTTGTGGATGGGGTGCATCCGGGACCGGGAGTACCGGCTCGAGAGCCAGCCCGACGTGGGAAGGATGGACGGGGTGGATTCCAGCAGGTCCTGCTGGGCAAGCGCCGAGTCCGTGGCGGTCTCGAGGCTCTCCGAGAGGAGGCGTGCCCGCCGCTCCAGGGCGTCGAGATCGTAGGAGACCGCGAAGAGCGACTGGGCCAGCGCGGGGTCCGTCTCGTAGAGCGGAGTCGACTCGGGAGAGCCGAGCCCGGGGCCGCCGACACCGGCCTGGAGCACTTCCGGCTCGATCTGCTCGAGGCCCGCGATGGTGCGGAATCGAGCGTCGTCCTCGGACATGCGGTCCAGGGTGGACTCGAGCCCGGCGATGCGGCTCTGCACCTCCGCGAGCTCGGATTCCAGCGCCCGGTTCCGCGCTTCGAGAAGGGCCGCACGGATCTGGCCGGTGCCGTCCAACCCGATGCCGAACGTGAACGCGAGGACCGCGAGGAGGGTGAACGCCCCCAGCCACGCGCCGACGCGCAGGTTCCGGGCGGGCACCGAGTACTGCCGAACCGGTCCGTCCTCACCCCGGAGGACGAGAAAGGTCCAACTGTCTCCTCTCATGCTGCTGCCTCGCTTGTTGTGGAGCTCATCACATCCCGACCCGACCCCCATCCCCGCTCCCGGAGGAACGAACGGAACCTGGACCCGACCCAAAAACACCAGAAGCTAGACCCCGGCGGAACACCCCGTCAACCGACGGCGTGGCCGGGTCCCGGTCCCGAAGCAGGCTTCGAGCCGAGCTACGGTGCAAGCGCCGTACCCGACGTGCCGGACGCCCTCTATTTCTCGGCCCAGGAGGGGTCGATCCTGGGGAAAAGCCCGTCTCCCTTGGAGATACGGCGTCCCGCGAGCTCGACCTCCGGAGCGTCCCGAAGCGTCGGGACGTGCTCCAGACCCAGGCGATCTGCAAGAATTGCCATCTTGGTCGGGGTCACCGGCTCGAAGAGGGCGCAGAGCACGGTGAGTCCTCTGGCCAGCGTGGCCAGCGTCTCGTCCAGGGCCGTAGCCTGGTCCGGGTCCTTGGCCTGGCTCCACGGGGCCCGCTCCTCCACGTAGCCGTTGGCCACGCGGGCCAGATCCATGGCCGCCGCCAGCGCTTCGTGGACGCGGAACGCGGCCATGCCCTCCCGGGTGGCGCCCAGCGCGTCGGCCACGGCGTCGTCCAGCCCGCCGTCCGGACCCGACGGGATCACGCCGTCGCGATACTTGGCGATCATGGAGAGCGTCCGGCTCGCCAGGTTCCCGAGGATGTTGGCGAGCTCGTCGTAGCGGGTGAGGAAGCGCTCGGGGGTGTACGAGGCGTCGCCGCCGGTGGGCATCTCCCGGAGCAGGTACCAACGCACCGCGTCCGTCCCGAACTCGTCGCGCAGCGCCAGGGGGTCCACCACGTTGCCCAGCGACTTGCTCATCTTGGTCTCGCCCACCACCCACCACCCGTGGGAGAGGATCTGCCGCGGCACGGGGAGCCCCACGCCCATGAGCAGGGTGGGCCAGTACACGGCGTGGGTGGTGAGGATGTCCTTGCCCACGATGTGCAGGTCCGCCGGCCACCACGAGCCCGAGACGTCGTCGAATCCCTGGGCGTCGGGCGCGGCGGACGGGTCGATGGCGCCCGAGGCGGTGAGGTAGTTGATGAGGGCGTCCACCCAGACGTAGGCCACGTGCTCGTCGTCGAAGGGGAGCTCGATGCCCCACTTGAGCCGGCTCTTGGGTCGGGAGATGGAGAGGTCCCCCAACGGCTTCCTGAGGAACCCGAGCACCTCGTTCTTCCGCATCTCCGGGACGATCCAGTCGGGATGCTCCTCGATGTGGCGGATGAGGCGCTCCTGGTAGGCGCTCATGCGGAAGAAGTAGTTCTTCTCCTCCACGCGCTGCACCGGTCTCCCGCAGTCCGGGCAGGTCTGGTCCGGGCCCAGGTCCTTGTCCGTCCAGTACCGCTCCTCGTGGACGCAGTACCAGCCCTCGTACGCGCCCTCGTAGATCTCGCCGCGGTCCCAGAGGCGCTGGAGGAAGGCCTGCACCACCGCCACATGCTCCGGCTCGGTGGTGCGGATGAAGCGGTCGTGGGAGATGTTCAGCGTCTCCCAGGCCGCGCGGAAGCGCTCGGCCATGAGGTCACAGAGCTCGATGGGCTCCATGCCCCGCTTCTTCGCCTCGTCCTGGATCTTCTGGCCGTGCTCGTCGGTGCCGGTGAGGAAGAGCACCTCCAGTCCGTTCTGACGATGGAAGCGCGCCAGCACGTCGGCCAGGATGGTGGTGTACGCGTGTCCGAGATGAGGCTCCCCGGACGCGTAGTAGATGGGCGTGGTGAGGTAGCGACGGTTCACGGTGGCGCTCGGTCTTCGGTTCAGTGGGGGCGGCGACGCGTCACGGCGAGCGTGCCACCTCTTCCTTCAGCTCGGCGAGGGTCACGGTCCTGCGCTCACCCTCCGCGTCCCGCAAGCTGACGGTATCCGCCCAGATGTCCACCGCCACCACCCTCTCCTCCCCCTTGCCGGTGCGGATCTTCCGGCCCTCGCGGGGGAAGCGGCGGCGAGCCTCCACGTAGGTGCGGTGCTCGTACATCAGGCAGCACATGAGCCGGCCGCAACATCCGCTGATCTGGGCCGGGTTCAGCGACAAGCGCTGATCCTTGGCGAGCTGGAGGGACACGGGCTTGAGCTCGGGGAGCCACGTGGAGCAGCAGAGCTCCCGGCCACAGCGGCCCACGCCGCCCAGGAGGGCCGCTTCGTCGCGCACGCCGATCTGCTTCAGCTCGATGCGGGTGCGGAAGGTCCTGGCCAGGTCCCGCACCAGCTCCCGGAAGTCCACCCGCTTCTCGGCGGTGAAGTAGATGATGAGCTTGTTCCGGTCGAACTGCCACTCGGCCTCGGTGACCTTCATGCGGAGGCCGTGCTTCTGCACCAGCTGTTTCGTCTCGGCGCGCACGCGATGCTCGTCGGACCGGAGGCTGGGAAGCCGGTCCACCTCGTCGTCCTTGGCCGTGCGCAGGATCCGGTTGTCCGGCGTGGGCGTGGAGCATCCACCCGAGGAGGAGCATTTCCGCTCGGCCACCACGCCGAGGGCGGCCACCCGTCCCAGATCCTCGCCCCGGTCGGCCTCCACGATGACGTGGTCACCAGCGCTCAGGCTCAGTCCGGAAAAGCTGTAGTACCCCTTGCGGGTGCCCTTGAAGCGAACCTCGGCGAAGCCGGCCACGGGGGGAGCCCTCGGTATCCTTCTCAGGATTCCTGCCAGGCGCCGATGGCCTCGTACTTGTCCCACCGGCCTTGGCGTAGCTCGTCCACGGAGCGCGCACCCAGCTCGCTCAGGTTCCGCTCGAGGCTCGAGGCCAGCGCTTCGGCCGCGGCGTCCCAATCCGTATGGGCGCCGCCTTCGGGCTCGGGGACGATCTCGTCGCAGATCCCCAGGCGGTGGAGGTCGCGGGCCGTGAGCTTCAGGGCGTTGGCGGCCTTCTCCTTGTGCTCGGCGGAGCGCCAGAGGATGGCGGCGCACCCCTCGGGCGAGATCACCGAGTAGATGGCGTGCTCGAGCATGAGGATACGGTCCGTGACCCCGATGCCGAGGGCGCCGCCGGACATCCCCTCGCCGATGACCGCCGAGACCACGGGGACGGTCAGGCGAGCCATCTCGCGGAGGTTGAACGCGATGGCCTCGCCGATGCCGCGCTCCTCGGATCCGATGCCGGGATAGGCGCCGGGGGTGTCGATGAAGGTGATCACCGGGCGACCGAACTTCTCCGCCTGACGCATGAGGCGTAGGGCCTTCCGGTATCCCTCGGGGTGGGGCATGCCGAAGTTGCGCCGCAGATTCTCCTTCATGTCACGGCCCTTCTGCTGGCCCACGACCATCACGGAGCGGCCGTTCAACCGTCCCCAGCCCCCCACGATGGCCTCGTCGTCGCGGAAGCCCCGGTCGCCTGCCAGCTCCACCCAGTCGGTGAAGATCCGCTCGATGTAGTCCAGGGTGTACGGCCGTTGCGGATGCCGGGCCACCTGGACCTGCTCCATGGGGGCCAGGTTGTCGTAGGTCTCGCGCTTGAGGTCGTCCAACTTGCTCCTCAGCACGGAAACCTCGTCCGAGACGTCGATGCCCTTCCTGTCCGCGAGATCCAGGAGCTTGTCGATCTGTTGCTGGATCTCGACGATGTCTCGCTCGAAGTCTAGGTGCACGGTGTGGCTGGGGTCGGGGTTTCGGTCGGACCCTCAAACTCGCCGGGTCCGGGGGGGCTTCGCAACCGGCGGGGGCGGCCGGCGGGGAACGGCGGCCGCCCCTCTCCGGCGTGGGCAGGTCGCTGAAAACGGGGCCGTGCCGCCATGAATCCACCGCCGGGGAACCAACATCTGCAGGGCGGCTGCGGGTGTCGGGGTGTCACGCTCCGTACGCGGCCCTTTCGGGATCCCGATGCGACCGCAATCTGCGTTGTGCAGCCCTTCCCCGAAGGGGTCGGCGTCGGAGGCGGGCGGGGGACGGGGACGGGGTCGGCCTGGCGGAGAACCATGATCTGGTGCCGCCCCGGAAGGGGCGGCGTCATTTTTCTGCCGTATGGGGCGCCGGGCGTGACGCGCGCGCGGGTGACGGGCCGGCGCGCGTCATGTTTCTGCCGCTTGTGGCGGTCGATGCGACACGGGCGGGTGAGGCCACTCCGGCGTGTCATCTTTCCGCCACGCTCGCCCCGGCCGGCTGCGGCCGGTCAAGCGCTAAGGTTGGACGTCCTTCAGCACCCAACCGTCGGGATCGAGCGCCACGCCGCCCTCCGGACGGGCATCCATGCGGAACCTGAAGACGTCCTCCGCGGAGCCGGACACCACCGCCCGGCATGCCCGGTCGTGCCCCTCGCCCCAGCAGAGCTCCAGGGGAACGCGGAAGCGTGGCCATGCGTCCTTCTGGACCTGGCGGACGGTCACCTCGGCGGTGCCCGCCCCACCCTCTCCGGGAAGCCAGCGCTCCTCCACCTGGAAGACCGGGTACCCCGGCCGGTAGAGCCACTGGGTGAAGAACCAGTCCAGGTCCGTGTTGGAGACCTCCTCCATGACCGCCTGGAAGTCCTCGGTGAGGACTGCCGAGTGGAGGTGGCGCTCGTAGTAGGCTCTGATGCCCGCGAAGAACGCCTCGTCGCCCAGGAGTCCCCGGAGCATGTGCAGGACCCAACCGCCCTTGGGGTAGTTGTTGGCGTTGAGGAGCGCGAAGAGGTCCGTCTCCTCCGGGTCCACCACCGGCCGCTCCACGTCCGGCGAGCCCACCACGCCCTGGCGGCTCTCTTCCATGCGGCGGCGGAAGTCCTCCACGCCGTCCGCCGCCTCGAAGAAGAGGGCGCCGAAGTACGTGGCGAAGCCCTCGGAGAGCCAGAGGTGGTGCCAGCTGGCCTCGGTCACGGCGTCGCCGAACCACTGGTGGGCGATCTCGTGGGAGACCGTCCCCTCGATGTCCCGTCCCTGGGCGATGGCCTGCTCGGAGTAGAAGATGGCCGATGCGTTCTCCATGCCGCCGAAGCGGGTGGCCGACTGGACGTTGGCCAGCTTCTCGAAGGGGAAATCGCCCACCAGCTCGGTGAAGAAGTCCGTCATCTGGGCGGCCCTGCGGAAGGACGGCTCGGCGTTGTCCACGTCTTCGGGGAAGACCCAGGTGGTCACTTCCACGCACCCGTCCTCCCGGGGCGTCACGGGCGCCCGGCCACACGCCGCCAGACCCACCGTGCGGATCTCCATGTCCGCGGCCCCGATGACCATGTTGTACGTGGAGATGGGCACGGACACCTCCCACACCCAGGTGCGGCGATCGGCGCCGGACCCGAGGGCGCCCGAGGGGGTGGGCGCCGCCTCCGTGACCAGGGCCCCGTTGGCGATGACCTCCCACTGGGCGGGGGCGTGGACGGTGTAGCGCACCGTGGCCTTGTCCGCGGGGTGATCCACGGTGGGCAGCCAGAAGCGGGTCCGGTTGGGCCAGTTGTCCACGAACGCGGCGGGCGTCCCGTGCACGTTGTCTCGCAGGATGAGCCCATCGTCGGGTACCCCCCGGTAGTCCAGCTCGACGCGCACCGTGTCCCCCGGGACGGCGGCGTCCAGGGGGATCCGCACCACACCGTCGTCGTGGCTGTAGGCCACCCTCGCCCCGTCCACGGTGAGGGCGGTGATCTCCAGGCCGGTGAAGTCCAGGGGGAGCACGGCCTGATGGGCGGTCACCGCCACGTCCAGCGCGGCCCGGGCGTCGATGCGGTCGGAGCCTGCCGCCAGCGCCATCTCCACCTCGTAGTGCTGCACGTCCACGCCGGGCGCGTAGGGGCCGGGTGCCGGCGCCACGCCGGCGGGAATGGGCTCCGGCTCCTGTGCTTCCACGGGCGCGGCCACGCTCGAAGCGACGGCGACGACGGAGGCCAAGGCCGCCAGCCAGGACGCGGGGGCGGACCGCCTCCGCGACGTGGCGGGGTGGCGCGTGAAGGCCCCTGAGGGGTGCGGCTGCGGCTTCATTCGGTCTTCTCCTGGAGGATCTCGAAGGCTTCCACGTGTCCGAAGTCCTGGAGCCTGCCCCAGTACCGGGCGTAGGCGCGGGCGAGCTCGGGGTCCAGGTCGGGGCGGGCGCCACCGATCTCCCGGAACTCGCCCAGGGCTTCGGCTTTGTCGTCGAGGTGCGGGGTCACGTCCAGGACCTTCCTGGGCGCGAAGGTGGACGGTGACGTCGCGGTCTGGTATCCCAGCACGGGCACCCGGCCCCGGGCCGCGGCGGCGGCGATGCGTGACGCCGCCGCGCGAGAGGGATGCCGGTCCCCACGGGAAGGCGCGTAGAGGACCGACGGCGCCAGCTCCCCCACGGCCCGGTCCAGCATCAGGGTCATGGCGTCGGGGTCACCCACGAGGGACTCGGCCAGCCGGAGGTTGAAGCCGAGACGCCGGGCGGCGGCCTGGGCGGCGGCGTACTCGCCGGGATCCACCCGGGGCGGGTCGGTGGGGA
>CAYGKI010000127.1:0-1371 GCA_964350235.1 uncultured Gemmatimonadaceae bacterium
AAGGTCTCCGCCCCCACGGGCATGACGAGGAACTCCTGGATGTCGACGGTGTTGGACGCGTGGGCCCCGCCGTTGAGGATGTTCACCATGGGCACGGGCAGCAGGTCGCCGCTTCCCTCGCCGGCCAGGTACCGCCAAAGAGGCATCCGGTTCTCCTGCGCCGCCGCACGCGCCACGGCCATGGACACGGCCAGCGTGGCATTGGCGCCGAGACGACGCTTGTTGGGCGTGCCGTCCAGATCGATCATGGTCCGGTCCACGTCCAGCTGCTCGCGCGCCTCGAATCCGCGGAGGGCCTGGGCGATCTCGGTGTTCACGTTCTCCACCGCCTGCAGGACGCCTCTACCCAGATACCGGGACTTGTCCCCGTCCCTGAGCTCGACGGCTTCGTGGGCCCCGGTGGACGCGCCGGACGGGACCGCGGCGCGGCCCCGGACACCGGTCTCCAGCAGAACCTCGGCCTCCACCGTGGGATTCCCTCGGGAATCCAGGATCTCCCTGCCCTTCACGTCGACGATGGCCGACATGCCACCTCCTTGGGATCTTTGATCGTGTGCCGCTCGACGACCGGCCGACCGCTCCGGCTTCCTCCTACTCCGACTGCTCCAGGAGGCCCGCCACCGCCCCGTGCACCTCACGGGTGAGCCGGTCCCGGTCCTCCACTTCCATGCCGTCCACGGGAACGGGGGCACCGAAGCGCACCGTGATCGTCCCTGGGCGGATCTTCAGCGTCCCCTTGGGCATCACGTCCCGCGAGCCGATGATGGCCGCCGGGACCACTTCGACACCGGTCTGGATGCCCAGCACGAAGGCGCCCTTCTTGAACCGCTGAAGCCTGCCGTCCTTGGACCGCGTTCCCTCGGGGAACATGATGACGGTTGGACGCTCCTTCTCCAAGATCTCCCTGGCCCTCGCCAGGGATTCCAGCGCCTTCGCACGGTCCTCGCGATCGATGTAGATGTGCCCGCAACGGCGGAGGGATGGGCCGAACAACGGCGCCTTCTCAATCTCCTTCTTGGCCACGAACCGATACCCGCCGGGGAGATGGCCCGCCAGCGCCAGCACGTCGAACCAGGACTGATGGTTGGCCACCAGGATCTGGGCGCGATCCGGGTCGATGACCTCCTCGTTCTCCAGGACGACCCGGACGCCGCTGACCCTCAGCAGGGTCCGCGACCAGGACCGGGGAACGTCGGCGCAGACGCATGGAAGACGGGGGGACTTCCATGCCATGGCCCACAGGATGCGGGCGGCGTGCCATATGGTGATGGGCACGATGACCAGCAGGACGGCGAGGAGTCGGATCAAGGCTCAGGCGCTCCAGTGGTCGTAGCCGCCCCGGCTCACGGGGCGTGTGCTGCCGTCCGGTGC
>CAYGKI010000127.1:1381-5367 GCA_964350235.1 uncultured Gemmatimonadaceae bacterium
AGGAGGACGAGGGGCGGCGCATCGTCGTCGTAGCTCCCGTCGTCGCGCAGGTGGGGTGCCACCACCCGGCCCACGCGGGTGAGGGCCACGCCGTCGAGTATGGTCCCGGGGGCATCCAGCGCGCCCGGCGGGACCGCGAACAGGAGCTCGTAGTCCTCGCCGCCGTGAAGCGCGGCGTCCAGGGCCTTCTCCGCCCCCAGAGCGGACACGACCTCGTCGTCCACGGGAACGGCATCCTCCTCGACGACCACCCCCACCTCCGACGCAGCCGCAAGATGCCCGGCGTCGCCGGCGAGCCCGTCGGAGAGGTCGAGCATGGCGGAAAGGGTGCCCGCCCGGGCCAGCGCGAGGGCCAGGCCGATCCGCGGCTCGGGCTGGGCGAATCGGCGGCGGAGTGGCTCCGAGGGTCGCGCCCCCGACGCCCAGGCGTCCAGGACCGCTGCCCCGGTACCCAGCGTGCCGCTGACCCACAGCTCGTCGCCGACCCGTGCTCCCGCCCGCGAGATCGGCCGCGTCGCCCGACCGAGGACCACCACGTCGAGAAAGAGAGGGCCAGGAGAGCGGGACAGGTCGCCCCCGATGACCGCCGCGCCCACGGACGCGGCCGCCTCCGCCACGCCCCTCTGCACCGCGGCCACGTCCACATGGGCGCCACGGGGGGCGGCCAAGGAGACCAGCACGCCCACCGGCTCCGCGGCCATGGCCGCCAGGTCGGAGAGCGCGGCGGCGGCGGCCCGGTACCCGATTTCCTGATCCGTGAGCCAGCCCCTCCGGAAGTGGACATCCTCCACCGACAGGTCCGTGCTGAGGACCCACCCGCCTTCCAGGGCGGTGGCGTCGTCGCCCGGTCCGAGGACGACGCCGGCGGGGAGGGACCGCTCCTCTCCGAGGAACGCCCGGATCATGTCGAACTCACGGCCGGCGCCCAGCCGTATCCTGGATACACCACCCATGCTCATCGTCGCCCTACCACACCGGCTCGGCGTCCAGGGTCACGAAGGGGTATCCAAGGCCGTGCTCGTCGGCGGCGGCCTGTGCCTCCGCCAACGAGGTCAGGGCCCGGGGCACTGCCTCCACCACATCCGAAGGGGTGAGCGAGACGCCCATGGCCGCCAGTCGCGCCGCCCGTCCGGTGACGCACAGGCCCACCGCGCCCGCCTCGGCGGGCCGGAGCCCCTGGGCGAGCAGCGTGCCGCAGACGCCGGCGAGGGTGTCGCCCATCCCCGCGGCGGCCAGATCCGAAGACCCCTGGCTGTCGACGGCGACGGACGCTCCGGGCGCGGCCACCACCGACGGGGCGCCCTTGAGGAGAACCGCACACCCGAAAAGATCCGCCGCCTCGCGCGCGCGGCCCACCGGGTCCCGGGCGCGGGCGCCCTCGTCACCCGCCATGAGCCGCGCCATCTCGCCGGGGTGGGGGGTGAGAAGGAGAGGTACCTCCGGAACACCAGGGGCCAGCTTCACCCTGTCCTCCGCCACCAGGTTGAGGGCATCGGCGTCGAGGAGAACCGCCGTCCGCGCGCCCTCCGACCCTGAGCCGGCGTGCCCGAGGATCCGCTCCAACAGGTCTGCCGCCCAGGCATCCTTCCCGAGACCGGGCCCCACCACGCACGCGTCACTCGCGGCCACCGCGGCCCCCAGCGCCGACGGGTCGTCTGCGTCCACCCAGACGGCCTCGGGAACCGCGGTCTGAACGATCTCGCGATTGGCCTCGGCCGAGGCCACGCGCACGATCCCCGCTCCGGTCCGCAGCGCGGCTCGCGTCGCCAGGACGGGGGCGCGGGCCAGCCCGCGCCCCCCGGCCACCACCAGCACACGACCGACGGCATTCTTGTGCGTGTCCGTGGGACGCCCGGGAAGCCGGGCTGCGGCCCAGATCGGTGTCGCCAGGAACGCCCGCGACTCGTCCGGCTGTAGCGGCGGGAAGCCGATCTCCACCGAGAGCAGTCGCCCCACGAGACCGCGGGCGGGATGGAGAAGAGCGCCCAGCTTGGGCGCGCCGAACCCCACCGTCACGCTCGCCCGGACCGCCTCCCCCGGGACCTCTCCCGTGGCGGAGTCGACACCGGACGGCACATCCATGGCCAGAACCGGTCGGCCCGACGTGTTCACCGCGCGGATGGCGGCGGCCTGACGGGACCGGGGGGCGCCACGCGCCCCGGTGCCCAGGATCCCGTCCACCACCACCGAAGCCGAGCGCAGCAGCCGCCCCCAACCATCCTCGTCCAGGGCCTGATCCGAGATGGTGGGGAGGAGCCATCCGTGCACCAGCGGCTCGGGGGCATCCCGATCCGCAACCATGACGGCGCACACATCCCGTCCCCAGGACGCCAGCGTCCGCAGAGCGACCAGGGCGTCGCCACCGTTGTTCCCCGCCCCCACCACCCCGATCACTCGACCCTCGGGATGGAGTCGCTGGAGCACGGCCGCGGCAGCCCGGCCCGCGTTGTCCATGAGTACCCGCTGGGGAATGCCGAGCCGGTTCATGGCCCGCCGATCCCACGCGGCGGCCTCCTCACCCGTGAGCAGGGGTACGTCGCCCGAGGCCCATGGCCCCCTCAATGCGCTTAAGTTACGCACGGGATTCGCGGGGGTACTCGCCCGTGGCACCGCGGGTGCGCCCCGCCCGTCGCCGGAGGGCGGTCTGGAGGGGGTCGACGTCGAATGGGAGGGGACGCCGGGATGTAGGCGAAGCGCTCCGTGCCGTCATCGCGGCAGGGAGCAACGCGCGAGCTACTTGTAGCTCTGGCCGATGGCACGACCGAGCGTGATCTCTCCGTTGTCGATCCGGATGTTGAACCCGCACTCCGGATTCGAGCAGACCCAGGCCTTGTAGCGGATCGGTGCTCCGTCCCTGCCATAGTCCGAGAGCGGCAAGAGGATTCCGGTCTCGCACTTCAAGCAGCGTGGAAATCCACCGTCTTCCACCATGTGATACCCCTCCCATGGGCGTATTGACGAATCGAGTCGTCGAGAAGCCCGGCACGGCCGGGCGTATGAGCTTCGAGAACGCGTCAGGTCGCGTCCTCATCTTCTTCAAGGGCCGGCGTTCCAGGGATAGTTCAGCTCGAATGCCTCTTCGAAATCGAAGAGGTCGGCGAAATCCTCGGGGCGATCGCCGTCCTGCTTCACCAGGATCCCGTGCTCCACCATGGCGAACACCACACGGCCCATGTCATCGGTGGCATGGATACCCCAATGTTCGAGAACGGTCCGTGCCATGGGGCCGAACTTCTCGAGGGCGAGCTTCCGGACGCCTTCGGCCAGCTCGCGGCCGGTGATGTGCCTCGGCTCCTCGAGGGACCCGATGACCGAGTGGAGTGCCTGCAAGACGAAGACATACGCCCTCGGATGGAACCGCGGGTGCTTCTCCTGGAGCTCGTCCAGGACTTCGTCGGCGAATTGCAGATCGGTCATGTCGGAAAATGTGCGCCGGACGGGAACGCGAGCACAAGCCCGGGCAGCGGAACGGGCCCGCCCGGGGCGGAGCACACGGCCCCCGCAGCGGCGTCAGCTCGCGCGTCCGAACTCCGGATAGAGGGGGAAGTCGTCGCAGAGGTCCCGCACCTCTGCCCGCACGGACGCGATGCGATCTCCGTCCTCCGGCGCCTCGAGGACGTGCGCGATCCAACCGGCGATCCGCTCCATCTCCGACTCCTTCATGCCGCGCGTGGTCAGGGCCGGCGTACCGATCCGGAGTCCCGACGTCACGAAGGGCGAGCGCGTCTCCCCGGGCACCGTGTTCTTGTTCACGGTGATCCCGGCGGCCTCCAGCGCTTCCTCGGCCACCTTGCCGGTGAGATCCTCGTGGCTCTTTCTCAGGTCGATGAGAAGGAGGTGGTTGTCGGTTCCCCCGCTCACGGGCTGGAAGCCCCGCGCCGCCAGCCCCGACGCCAGCGCCTGCGCGTTGGCGATGACCTGGCCCGAGTAATCCTTGAAGTCCGGGGCCAACGCTTCCTTGAACGCCACGGCCTTGGCGGCGATGA
>CAYGKI010000127.1:5377-8606 GCA_964350235.1 uncultured Gemmatimonadaceae bacterium
CGTGCATGAGCGGGCCCCCCTGCATGAACGGGAAGACCGACTTGTCCACGCCCTTGGCGTTCTCCTCCCGCGTGAGGATGAGGCCGCCGCGGGGTCCCCGGAGGGTCTTGTGCGTGGTGGTGGTCACCACGTCGGCGTGGGGCACGGGCGAAGGGTGATGCCCGGTGGCCACCAGGCCCGCGATGTGCGCCATGTCCACCAGGAGCCGCGCGCCCACTTCACGGGCGATGGACGCGAAGGCCTCGAAGTCGATGATCCTCGGATAGGCGCTGGCGCCCGCGACGATCATCTTGGGCTTGACCCGCCGGGCCTGGTCACGGAGGGCGTCGTAGTCGATGAGCCCGTCTTCCTCCCGGACTCCGTAGCTGCTCACGTCGAAGATCCGGCCGCTGAAGTTCACCGGCGAGCCGTGCGTGAGATGCCCTCCGTTGCTCAGGTCCATCCCGAGGATGGCGTCACCCGGCTCCAGGAACGTGAAGTAGGCGGCCATGTTCGCCTGGGCACCCGAGTGGGGCTGGACGTTGGCGTGCTCGGCACCGAAGAGCCGGGTGGCGCGGTCCCGCGCCAGCTCCTCGGCCACATCCACGAACTCGCACCCTCCGTAGTAGCGCTTGGAGGGGAGCCCCTCGGCGTACTTGTTGGTCATCACCGTACCCATGGCCTCCAGCACGGCGTTGGACACGAAATTCTCGGAAGCGATGAGCTCCAGCCCCTCGGCCTGCCGCCGGGCCTCCTGGACGATGGAGTCGAAGATGTCCGGATCGAAGGCTTTCAGGTGGTCCATCATGACAGGTAGGTCCGTTGCAGGTGACGCGCGCGCTCGATGCGCTCTTCCGCCACGCGTCCCGCCGCCTCTTCAGGCGAGACACGCTCGTTCTCCGCCAGGTGAAAGATCCGCAGCAGAGTGTCGTAGATCTCCCCGGCCTTCTGCAGGCTCTGCTCCCGGGTCCAGCCCTGGAGCTCACCGTACACGTTGATCAGCCCGCCGGCGTTGATGACGTAGTCGGGCGCGTAGAGGATGCCCGCTTCCCGAAGCGCCGGTCCATGGCGCTGGGTGCTGGCGAGCTGGTTGTTCGCCGCGCCGGCGACGATGTCGACCTTGAGCCGCGGGATGGTGTCGTCGTTGAGCACCGAGCCCAGCGCGCACGGTGCGAAGATGTCCGCGTCCACGTCGAAGATGGCCTCGGGCACCACCGCCTCGGCGTCGAACTCGTCCACCACCCGCTCGATGCGCTCGCTGTCGATGTCGGTGACGCTCAGCCGCGCCCCCTCGGCGTGGAGGTCCTCGCACAGGTGGTACCCCACGTGCCCCAATCCCTGGACGGTGACGTGCAGGCCCTCCAGGGTGTCGTCCCCGTAGCGCGCCCTGGCGGCGGCCTTGATCCCGCGGTAGACGCCGTAGGCGGTCACCGGCGACGGATCGCCCGAGGTCCCTTCCAGGCCCACCACATGCTCGGTCTCCAGAGCGATGTAGGCCATGTCCGCGGGCGAGGTCCCCACGTCCTCCGCGGTGATGTAGCGGCCGCCCAGCGACTCCACGGCCCGGCCGTGCGCCCGGAAGATCATCTCCCGGTCCACGCCACGCACCTTGGGATCACCCCAGATCACCGACTTCCCGCCGCCCAGGGCCAGGCCCGTGACGGCTGCCTTGTACGTCATGCCGCGAGCCAGGCGGAGCGCGTCCACCATGGCCTCTTCCTCCGTCGCGTAGTTCCAGAACCGGGTGCCCCCCAGTCCCGGGCCCAGCGACGTGTCGTGCAGCGAGATGATTCCTCTATACCCGAAACGCGGCTCGGTCCAGAGCACGAGTTGCTCGTGCTGGCCGTCCGCCATCAACTCGAACAGTTCCATCGTCGTCCCCACCCTGGCAGTTGTCGAGAAGGCGCTGGAGATGTCTGACGCCGGTGCGTCAGTCTCCGGCTTCGCGCAGGACCTCCCGCGCGATCACCTGCCGGAGGATCTCACTCGTGCCCTCGAAGATCTCGTAACCCTTCGCGTCCCGGAGGAGCTTCTCCACCGGATAGTGGCGCATGTAGCCGTAGCCGCCGTAGATCTGAACAGCCTCGTCCGCGGCCCACGTGGCGGCCTCGGAAGCGACGAGCTTGGCCATGGCGGCCCTGGCGGTGACGCCGTCCACCCCGGTCCGCACCCCGCCGTCGCTGCCGCGGAAGGCTTCCAGGACCTCGGCGGCCTCGTGAGCGAGGGCCCGGCCGGCGGACACGCGCGCGGCCATCTCCGCCAGCTTGGCCTGGATGGCACCGAAGCGCGCGATCTCCCGGCCGAACTGCTCCCGCTCCAGCGCGTAACGGGCGGCGTGCTCCATGGAGGCACGGCCCAGGCCGCAGGCCTGCACGGCCACGCCGATGCGGCCCAGATCCAGGGCCTCCAGCGCGTACGCCAGGCCACGACCGGCGTCTCCCAGGAGTCCGTCGCCACCCACGCGGGCTCCGTTCAGCTCGATCTTGACGGTGTCGGAGGCCCGGAAGCCCATGGTGGTCTCGCGCGTGCCCACGGACACGCCCCTGGCGTCTCCGGGGACCAGGAACGTGGAGATCTCCTCGTTCCCCGTCCGGGCGAAGGTCACCAGGAGTCCCGCCCGGCTCCCGTTGGTCACCCACTTCTTCTCGCCGTCGATGCGCCACTCCTCACCGTCCCAGGCCGCACTGGCCCGGAGGGAAGCCGGATCGCTGCCGGCACCGGCCTCGGACAGGGCGAAAGCCCCGAGCACCTCGCCGGAGGCCAGCTTGGGCAACCAGTGGGCCTTCTGCTCCTCCGAGCCGTGGAGCTGGATCAGGCCCGCCACCGGACCGCTGTGGATGGAGACCGCGAGGGCCACGGCCGGGTCGCCCCAGGCCAGCTCCTCGAGAACGAGGAGGTACGTGGTGAGGTCGAAGTCGAGTCCTCCGTGCTCCTCCCCCACCAGCATCCCCAGGAAACCGAGCTCCGCCAGCTTGCCGAAGACGTCGTCTCCCAGCGTGCGGCTCTCGTCCCATGCCTGGGTGTGCGGGCGTAGCTCGCCGGCGGCGAACTCGTGGGCCAGGGCTTTGATCTCGAGCTGTTCGGGCGTAGGCATTGAGCCGTGCTCTCCGTGCTTAACGGTCGTAGGAATAGAAGCCGCGGCCGGACTTTCGTCCGAGCCACCCCGCCGCCACGTACTTGCGCAGCAGCGGCGAGGGCCGATAGCGATCGTCTCCGAGCTCCCGATGAAGGACCTCGAGGATGTTCAGGC
>CAYGKI010000128.1:0-6056 GCA_964350235.1 uncultured Gemmatimonadaceae bacterium
TGCTCTGCTACGTGACGCCCAAGGAGCACCTGGGGCTGCCCAACCGCGACGACGTGAAGCGGGGTGTGATCACCTACAAGATCGCCGCCCACGCGGCGGACCTGGCCAAGGGGCATCCCGGGGCCCAGGAGTGGGACGACGCCCTGTCCAAGGCGCGCTTCGAGTTCCGTTGGCGGGACCAGTTCAACCTTGCCCTGGACCCGGTGACCGCCGAGGAGTACCACGACGAGACCCTCCCCGCGGAGGGGGCCAAGGTCGCCCATTTCTGCAGCATGTGCGGGCCCAAGTTCTGCTCCATGAAGATCACGGAAGACATCCGTCAGTTCGCCGCGGAGCAGGGCATGGAGACCGTCGCGGCCATCGAGGCCGGCATGCGTGAGAAGGCGGGTGAGTTCAGGGACAGCGGTGGCGAGATCTACGTGCCGGAGGAGGTCGCCGGAGAGCGTTGAGGAAAGGCGAAGCCTTCGCTCGACGTCCGTCTTGGGTTACGCTAAAGGGCTAAAGACTCAAGACGAGAGCGAAGAAATCCATGGCGAAAGAAGAACCCATCGAGCTCGAGGGCGTGGTCAACGAGGTGCTGCCCAACACCAAGTTCCGTGTCGAGCTGGAGAACGGTCACGAGATCCTCACGTATCTTTCGGGTAAGATGCGCAAGTTCTACATCCGGGTGCTGGAGGGCGACCGGGTGAAGGTGGAGATGTCCCCGTACGACATGAGCCGCGGTCGGGTCACGTACCGCTACAAGTAGCCGGGCGTGCGCCGCCGGACGGCCCAGGAGCCGCCCGGCGGGACCGCCCCAGTCGCGTGGGTCAGGCCGCTCCGTACGCGTGGAGTGCGAACGCCCCGCCCTGCGGATCCATGCACACGCAGACCCGGTCTCCGCCCGGCACCTCCATGGGCCCGTGGAGCACCTGGCCGCCTTCGGCCTTCACCGTCTCCACCGCCCCGTCGAGGTCGGCGACGTTCACGTAGTAGAGCCACGCCGACACGGGGACCTCCGGAGGGCGGTTCATCATCCCTCCATCGTCCATGTCGGCGCCCTGGCGCCGGAAGAGCTGGTAGGTGCCGGCTTCGCCCATGTCCATGGCTTCGCCCTTCTCCCACCCGAATAGATCGGCGTAGAATCCGAAGGCCTGCTCGTAGTCGTCGGTCATGAGCTCGTGCCAGGAGAACTCGCCTGGCCGTGGCCGCCCGCCGTGATGCGGGCTGTCGCCCTCCGGCGCGAACGCACAGAAGACGGCCCCGGACGGATCCGCCAGAACGGCGAACCGCCCCACCGAGGGGATCTCCTCCTCGTGGTGCATCTGGGCGCCCAGCGCCGTCGCTCGGGCGACGGTGGCGTCCACGTCCGGCGTGGCGATGTACGCCATCCAGTGGGTGGGCACGCCCCGCTCTTGGAACTCCGGGGTCAGGTGGACCAGCCCTCCCACGGGACCGTCCGCGGTGGTCCACATCTCGTAGGGCCCCGGCCCTCCTTCGAAGGGCGTGAGGGTCCACCCCACCACCTTCCCGTAGAACCGCTTCGCGCCGTCCGGATCGGTGGACATCAGATCGTACCATACATGTCTCCCCGTCTGCCCTTCGCTCATCCTCCGCCTCCCATGGGTTCGAGACTCGCGCGCGCGACGCCCCCGCGATTGCGGATGGGCCTCGCCACGACCTGGGCGGCAACGTACGCGCGCTGTCCTGGCGCCCACAAGCGCAGACCCGCCGTTCCACCGATTCGTGTCCGCACCGTTACCCGGTGCCAGGGGTTCGGCGCCTCCCCGGCAACGCTGGCGCGTATCTCGTGCTCCGGTCACCTTTGGATCTGACGTCGAGGAAGCTCGCCCGACGGCGAGCGCCGAGGGACTTCCACGAGGGAGCCAGGCATGGCACGATCGGTGGGGTGGTGGATTCGGGTCGGGAGGCGCGCCGCGTTGGCGCTCTGTGTCTCTTTCGCCTTCGTTCGGCCGGGCGCGGTCCGCGCGCAGGTGGGCGAAGCCTACATGGACTACGACGCGCTCACGTCCGCGATCCGCGGCTTGGAGGGCGATCTGGTGGAGGTGTCCAGTCTCGCCACCACCGAGGGGGGGCGAGACGTGTGGCTGGTGACGCTCGGGTCCGGAGAGGGCCGGCCTCTGGACCAGCGGCCCGCCCTCCTGGTCGTGGCCAACATCGAGGCCAATCGCCTGGCCGGATCCCATGCCGCCTACCGGCTGGCGCAGCGTCTGGTGGAAGGGTACGGCAGCGACGCGGAGATCACTCGGCTCCTCGACACCCGGACCGTGTACGTCGTCCCACGGGCGAATCCGGATGGTGCCGAGCTGGTCTTCGATCTGCCGGGCGTGGAGACGCCCTACAAGCCGTTCCGGGGGGATGCGTCACGAGGTGGGCTCAACGCCACCGAGCTCGGGCGTGATCTGAACGGCGATGGCATGGTCACGCTCATGCGTGTGGCCCGCGCCGGGGGCGTGATGATGGAGGATCCCGACGACCCCAGGATCGTGCGCGAGGCCGACCGTGTGCGGGGTGAGCGAGGCGTCTGGGACGTCCTGCCCGAAGGGATCCACCCGGACAGCCTGGACGCGTACCTGCCGCTGGGCGGGGACGGCGTGAACCTGAACCTGAACTTCCAGCACGAATACCAGTACTTCGAGCCGCACGTGGGCCCGCACATGATCAGTGAGGTCGAGTCGAAGGCGCTGGCCGACTTCGTCTTCGATCATCCCAACGTGGCCGCCGTCCTGGTCTGGTCCGCGTACGACAACCTGCGCTCTCCCACGCCCGCCAATCGCCGCCCACCGCCCGCGGTCACGGGCAACCCGCCGGACGTTCCCACCAACCTCACCGCCGGGGACCGACCCTACTTCGAGTACGTGAGCGAGGTCTTCGGAGACGTCACCGGGCTCGACGGGGACGGGGCGTCCGGCGAGGGCGGGTCGTTCCCACAGTTCACGTATTTCCAGATGGGGCTCCCTACCTTCACCACACCCGTATGGGCCCCTCCCGCCGGCTCCGGAAGCGAGGATGCGCGCTGGCTGGCGCTCTTCGACTCGGTGGGCGTGGCGGGGCACGTGCCGTGGGCCTCGGCGACGCACCCCCAGCTCGGTGCGGTGGAAGTCGGTGGCTTCGTACCCAACGCGCGGGTGAACCCGCCGGCCTCCGAGCTCGACGGTCTCCTGCGCAGGCACACCGACTTCGCCTTGTGGCTCGCCGGTCGCCTCCCGGAGGTGGAAGTGGTGGAGACGGTCGTGGAGCCCCGGGGGCAGGGGGTGTGGAGCGTCTCGCTCACCCTCGCCAACCCGGAGTACTTCCCCACTCAGCTGGAGCTGGCGGGGCGGATCCGCTTCAACCGTCCCATCAGTGTGCGGATGATGCCCGCCACGGGTGTCACCGTCCTGAGCGAGGACGTGCAGCACAGGATCACGCGTATCGAAGGGATGGGAGGGACCGCCGAGGTCCACTGGCTGGTCCAGGCGCCCGCGGGTGCTTCGGTCACGGTGGAGGTGTTCGCCGAGCGGGCCGGCGGGTTGATCACGGTTCCGGTGACGTTGACGGGAGGAGACGAGTGATGGGCAGCTACGACTGGACCGGACGGAAGATGCGTGGATTCGTGGCCGGAGCTCTGCTGGTCGTGGCCGGAAGCCTGGCGATGCCGGGGGCTACGGCGGGACAGACCGGAGGCTCCGGGATGTTCGCGTTCCCCGACAGGGATCCCCGGGTGAACCTCCGATTCGACCGGTACTACGATCACGACGACCTGCGGGACGCCCTGGAGCGCCTCGAGGACGCTTACGGGCGCTTCCTCACCGTCGAGGTGGCGGGGCGCTCGGGGGAGGGGCGGGAGATCTGGGCAGTGACGGTGAACAACCCCGATACCGGCCCGCACACGTCCAAGGCCGCCTTCTACGTGGACGGAAACATCCACGGGAACGAGATCCAGGGACTGGAGGTGAATCTCTACCTGATCTGGTTCCTGATGGAGAACTACGACCACATCCCGGCGGTGCGCGAGCTCGTGGATCGCAGGGTGTTCTACATCATCCCCACCATGAACCCGGACGGGCGTGAGAACTTCCTGGATACGGGCGGACCGTCCCGGTCCGGCATGCTGGCCTGGGACTCGGACCTGGATGGGCGCAGCAACGAGGACAATCCCAACGATCTCGACGGAGACGGCGAGATCCGCATGATGCGGAAGCACGTCCCCGGGCGCGGCGATCTCGTGCTTAGCCATCTGGACGACCGGCTCATGGTGCCGGCCCCGGAAGGTCAGCGCGGAGACTACGTCTTCCTGGGGTTCGAGGGGCTCGACGACGACGGCGACGGACGGCGCGCCGAGGACGCCCGCGGTGGCTACGACATGAACCGCGACTTCCCGTCGGACTGGCAGCCTTCCCATATCCAGGGCGGAGCGTACAGGTACCCGTTCTCGTGGCCCGAGACCCGCACGGTGGGGGACTGGCTCAAGAGCCATCCCAATATCGCGGCGGCGCAGTCCTGGCATAACACCGGGGGGATGATCCTCTACGGGCCCGGCTCACGGTACTACAAGGGGACGGGTGAGTATTCGGACCGGGACGCCGAGATCTACGAGTACATCGGGACGCGTGGGGAGCTCATGCTTCCCTACTACCGGTATCTGAACATCTGGCGCGACCTGTACACCGTCTACGGGGGGACGCTGGATTGGGCGCACGACGCGCTGGGTGTCATCAGCTTCACCAACGAGCTCTGGTCCAACAACCAGTTCTATGGACCGGCCTGGGACGAGGAATCGCCGGTGCCCGAGGAGCTGCAGCAGCTGTTCTTCAACGACCACCTGGCCATGGGTGCCCGGTTCAAGGACTGGGAGGAGTTCGAGCACCCGACGCTGGGGACGGTGGAGATCGGCGGCATGTCCAACAAGTGGTTCGGGCGCACCACGCCGCCGTTCATGCTGCAGGAGCTGGCGCACCGGAACGCCATGTTCGCGCTCTTCCATGCCGACCACATGCCGCTTCTCACGTGGGGCGACGTGGAGGTGGAGCGGCTGGGGGGCAACACGTTCAGGGTCACCGCCTCCATCGAGAACAGTCGCGTGATTCCCACCAGGAGTGACGCGGCACGGATGTATCGAGCGGGCCTGCCGGACCGGTTCACGCTCACCGGCGCCACGGTCCAGACCGGAGGGGTCGCCACCGGGGAGTTGGGAGACCGCATCGCCGTGGTGGACCGGAACCCGTCCACGCTCCTCATCGAGGAGGGGGTCCCCGGGTTCGGCGACGTCACCGCGAGTTGGATCGTGACGGGGTCGGGGCAGGTGACCCTGACCTACACCAGCCAGAAGGGTGGCACGCATACCACCACCGTTCCGTTGAGCTGACGGCCCGCCCACCACACGCGAGGGGAGAGGACCGGACGTGCACGTTTGTCGATGTACGGAGAAGCACCGACCTCGGAAGGTGGTGCTCACGGGTGGCCCGGGGGCCGGCAAGACCGCCATCCTCGAGTTCATGACGCTGGCCTTCTGCCGGCACGTCGTCATCCTCCCCGAGGCCGCGGGAATCCTGTTCGGCGGAGGGTTCCCTCGGGATGGCAAGAACGTCAGACGACGGGCGTCCCAGCGGGCCATCTTCCGGGTACAGCGGGAGCTGGAGGCCGGGACCGTGGAGGACAATGCCGCCATCGTCGTGTGTGATCGCGGCACCCCCGACGGAAGCGCGTACTGGCCGGGTCCGGGCACACTGTGGGACGAGGTCGACACCACGCTGGAAGCCGAGCTGGATCGCTACGATGCGGTGATCCATCTGCGTACGCCGTCCGAGGGAAACGGCTACAACTACCGGAACCCGCTCCGCACGGAGACCGTGGCGGAGGCGCTGGAGATCGACGCCCGCATCGGAGCGCTCTGGTCGGGCCACCCGCGGTACATGGAGGTGCCGGCCACCGACGACTTCCTGGTGAAGGCCCGGCAGGCCCTGGAGCTGCTCAGGAACGAGGTGCCGGCTTGTTGCCGTGGATCCGTGTCCGCGTCGTTCGTGGTGTGAGAGCCACTCAGCCGCCCCGCCGTCCCCCGCGGACCGAGCCTCCGC
>CAYGKI010000128.1:6066-8239 GCA_964350235.1 uncultured Gemmatimonadaceae bacterium
GGTCGCGCGCTTCGGGCAGTAGTCCCCTACCCGTCCTGGAGCCCCAGCGGATCCTCGAAGGACATCCGGAGCGACGCCCGCCGGTCCATGAACCTGTAGCGGAGCCCGAAGTCGGTGGAGACACGGGCGTCGCTCCGGCCCTGGGGTAGGTCCACCGCCGGCGAGTAGTTGAACTGACCCTCCACGCTCAGGTCCTCGGTCAGCGTGGTCTCCAGGTTCAGCCGGGTCTGCCAGCGCAGGGAGCTCCCGGAGTACCGATCCGACAGGTTGCTGGCGTCCCGGACGGTCCGGTCGCCGCCCACCCGCAGGAAGCCGTTCACGGTGCTGCCCCGGGGGAGCCAGGCTGTCACCGAGGCGCCGTACCGCTCCTCAGACGTGAGGTTCTCGGGGTAGCGGGTGGACACGCCGTCCTCGTCCACGACGGTGATGTCCGCCCAGCCCCCGTCGCTCCGCCGGTAGTAGGGAGAGAGGCGTAGACGGCCCAGGGACGTGGACCACGTGGCGTCCAGGCTCACCGAGTGGGTGTACTCGGGGTCCACGAACGGGTTGCCCACCCGACGGTTCAGAGGGTCCGTGGACCGATCGATGGGGTTGAGCACCGACGGGGACGGTCGACCGATGCGCCGGGAGTAGGACAGCCTGAGCTGCTTCTCGTCGTCGAGGCGCGCGGACACGCTGGCGCTGGGGAACCAGCTCATGTAGTCGTTGTCGAACACCTCGCCGGTGGGGATCTCGAACCTCGTGTCGGCGTGCTCACCCCGGACCCCGACCTGGACACCGAAGGCCCCCAGCTGGCGCTGGAGCGTCACGTAGGCGGAGTTGAACAGCTGGTCGTGCTCGAAGCCCAGCTCCGTAGGCGGGAGGGGCGCCCCGTCGTCAGTGAGGCTCAGGCTCCGGTCGTTGCCGGTGGACGCGGACTCCAGGTGATAGCCCACCTCCAGCCGCCCGTCCTCCGTCCAGGGGCGCACGTAGTCCACCTCCAGCCGCAGCTCACGCTCCCTCTGGCGCTCTTCTTCCAGGGTGAGCTCGGCGGGGAAGAGCTGATCCCCGCTGCCCTGGAGGATGGGGTCGAGCTCCTCCCGGGTCTCCTCCTGGTTGCCGTTCCTGTCGAGCTCCAGCTCGATCTCCAGCTCGTGGCGCCGGCGCTCCCACTCGTAGCTGAAGCCCGTGCCTACCCGGCCGCTCCAGTCGCTGGCGTCCAGGGTGTTGAGGCGCTGGTACGCGGCGGTGGGGGCTCGGTTCTCGTCCTGGTGGACCGTGCTGCTCAGCCCGTCGGAGGCGTCGTCGCTCCCGCCCAACCTGCCCTCAATCCAGAAGCGGGCCCTCTCGTCGGGCTGGTAACGGAGCTCCAGGTCCCCGTTCCCCGAGGTGCCCGTCCGGTGCGCGCTGGACTCCTGCTCCAGGAACGTGGCGGGATCGGTGATGAGGTTCTGACGGAGATCGAAGGACGAGGACTCCCGGTCCTGCCTCCCCACGTCCAGGCCCCCGTTCAGCGTCCAGGGGCCCCGTTGGAGCGTGGCGCGGGTGCCGAGGCCCGCCTGGCCCCCGGTACCGCCGTTGGCGAAGGCTGCGCCGGTGAGGCCCAGCTCCACGCCCTCGCGGAGGACGATGTTCACGATGCCGCCGGTGCCCTGCGCCCCGTAGCGGGCCGACGGGTTGGTGATGACCTCCACCCGCTCGATGTTCTCCGCCGGGAACTGCTCCAGGAAGGCGGTGAGGGAGAGGCCGTTCATGGGCGCCGGACGACCGTCGATGTAGACCTCGGTGGGCGAGCCGTTCATGGAGATCCGGCCGTCCAGGTCCACGTCCAGCTCGGGCATGTTCCTGAGGAGGTCCGCGGTGGCCGCCCCCAGAGCCGGCACCAGCCACAGGCCAAGAAACCCGGAAAGGATCAGCGCGAGGCCGCAAGATATGCGACAGACGCGCGAAGTGGCACCGCTCAGGCAGCGCGCCTGGAAAGCCGCGAGGATGACAAACAACTCGACGCCAAGGAATTGCTGCGACGACAATGTGCCACGCAGCTGGGGCAATTCGTTCAGAATGGGCAGAATCACGGCCGCCGATCCGAAGGCCAAATAGGCACCGCGCGCCCCGCGCTGGATCATTTCAGCGATTGGCTTTCGTAAAATTCGAGCGCGGCGGGATGGAACGGCAATCCGATATCCTCGTACAT
>CAYGKI010000128.1:8249-8601 GCA_964350235.1 uncultured Gemmatimonadaceae bacterium
CGTGCCGTTCTCCCCCGCCCAGGGGGAACGCCGGGGTCACCGCGTCGCCGTAGGCCAGGCTGGTGACCCGCACCCGGTAGCTGCCGGGCGCCACGCCGACGAAGAGAAGGCGGCCCGAGCCGTTGGTCATGCCGGTGCGGAAGACGGTCGTGTCCGACGTGAGCTGGAGGACCGCCGATGCACCCACCACGGGATCGCCGGTAGCGGCGTCCCTGACCACGCCCACGACCTCTCCGGAGGCCTGACCGATAGCCTCCATGGCGAAGACGGCCATGAGCGCGGCCGCGAGGAGAGGGATTCCTGATGTGTGCGCCAAGTCGGAACCTCGCGGGCCCTGTCGCGGGAGGAGTGC
>CAYGKI010000129.1:0-5037 GCA_964350235.1 uncultured Gemmatimonadaceae bacterium
CTCGTCGGGTCCCGGCATCTTCGACAGGAGCGACCGCTTTCCGTGAACCACTTCGTCGTGGGAGAAGGGGAGGACGAATCGCTCGCTGAAGGCGTACAGCAGAGAGAAGGTGAACCGATCGTAACGGTACTTCCGGAAGAGCGGGTCGGTTTCCATGGCGTCCAGGGTGTCGTTCATCCACCCCATGTTCCACTTCTGGTCGAAGCCCAGCCCCCCCCGGTCCGTCCCGTGTGACACCATGGGCCAGGATGTCGACTCCTCGGCGATGGTGATGGCACCCGGACACTCCCGGTGTACCACGTCGTTCAGCTCCTCCAGGAAGGTCACCGCGTCGAGATTCTCTCGACCTCCATGGACGTTGGGCGTCCACGCGCCCTCCTCCCGCGAGTAGTCCAGGTAGAGCATGGACGCCACGGCATCCACGCGGAGTCCGTCGCTGTGGTAATCCTCCAGCCAGTGGAGCGCGCTGGAGATGAGGAACGCCCGGACGGACGGTCGCTCGAATCCGAACGTCAGCGTGCCCCAATCGGGGTGCCGGGCCTGTATGGGGTCCTTGTGCTCGTAGAGCTCCGTGCCGTCGAAGCGCACCAGTCCGTGCTCGTCCTCGGGGAAGTGGCCCGGGACCCAGTCGAGGATGACGCCGAGGCCGGCCTGGTGGGCCCGGTCCACGAAATACCGGAAGTCGTCGGGGGTGCCGAAGCGGGAGGTGGGCGCGAAGAACCCGAGCGGCTGATACCCCCAGCTCTGGTCCAGCGGATGCTCCAGAACGGGAAGGAGCTCGAGATGCGTGAATCCCATCTCGACCACGTAGGGGATCAGCTCGTCCGCCAGCTCCCGGTACGTGCGCCAGCCGGGGTTGTCGGCCGTCCGGTCCGGGTCCCGCCGCCACGAGCCGAGGTGGACTTCGTACACTGAGATGGGTGCGTCGTCGGCGTTCAGCCGCCCGCGGCGCGCCATCCAGGTGTCGTCGCCCCACACGTATGCCCCCTGGTGCCAGACCTCGGAGGCGGTGGCGGGGCGGAGCTCCACGGCTCGGCCACACGGATCCGCCTTCTCCCTGACGATGCCGTGCACGTCCACGATGCGGTATTTGTACCGTGCGCCGCTGCCCACGCCCGGGACGAAGAGTTCCCACACGCCCGTATCCCCCCTGGGTCTCATGGGGTGGCACCGACCGTCCCATCCGTTCATGTCGCCCATGAGGGAGACGGCACGGGCGTGGGGGGCCCAGACCGCGAACGTGGTTCCGGCCACGCCTTCATGGGCGATGGGCCGCGCGCCAAGGACCTGATGGACCCTGTACTCCCGTCCGTCCAGGAAGCGTCTCACCCGGCGCTCGTCGACGGACGGACCGAACCGGTAGGGGTCGTCCATGGTCCAAGCCCGACCCTCGGCGTCCTCGACGGAGATCCGGTAGGCGAAGAAGTCCCGGTCCGGGAACTCCGCGAGGAAGAGCCCGGCGTCGTGCGCCCGACGCATGGGGGTTCGTTCTTCGCCCCTCACCACCGTCACGGAGCGAGCCCACGGGATGAAGGTCCGGACGACCTTGCCGTCCCCCGTCTCGGACGGATGGATGCCGAGGACGTCGAAAGGCGCGGTCAGCGTCCCTTCTGCGAGGGCGGCGACGACTTCGGGCTTGAGCTCGGTCACGATGAGGGCGTCTGAAGGGTGTGGCCGCCCAGGGACGGTCACGAAATTGTGTCGAGCGTGGGCCGTGGTCGAACTCGACCGCGGTGGAGTGTATGTTGTGGCAACGATCCCCCGGGGTCCACCGCGCCCGGTCCCAACGGGTGGCTGCGCTCGGGCGACCCACGCTCCTCTCCTGGACGGCAAGGATGTCCCCGAAGACGATGGATGAGCCCGACCCGGGCCCAGCGCCTCGATCCCTCGAGGGGAGCCGGCCGGTGGTGCACCTGGCGACGGAGTATTGGCCGTACGCCCGTACCGGGGGCCTGGCCGAAGCGGTGCGCGGCATCGCGACGTATCAGGCGAGGGCGGGTCGCCGCGTCGCCGTGATCATGCCGCTCTACCGCCGGGTGAGGGAGAGCAAGGCCGATCTGCAGCCGGTGGGTGCCCCGTTCGAAGTCAGCACCGCCACCGGTACGGAGCCGGCCCGGCTGTTCCGGGACGACGCCGTGAAGCCCGGAGGGCCCGAGATCTACTTCGTGGAGCATGATGGATACTTCCATCGTCAGGGCCTCTACGGCGAGGGCGGGGACTATCCGGACAATCACCTGCGATTCTCGTTCTTCTGCCGGGCCGCGCTGGACCGTCTGCCGGGCATCTTCGAAGATCCTCCCCTCATCCATCCCCACGACTGGCACACGGCCCTGGCAGCCGTTTACCTGCGAACCGAGCGAGCCGGTGACCCCTGGTACGACCGGATTCCCACCGTCCTCACCGTGCACAACGCCGGGTATCAGGGCCACTACGCCCCCAGCGTGCTCGCCGAGCTCGGACTCGATCCGGGGCTCTTCACCATGGAGCGCATGGAGTGGTACGGGCAGGTGAACCTGCTCAAGGGCGGACTGGTCTTCTCGGACATGGTCACCACCGTCAGCCCCACCCACGCCCACGAGCTGCGGACCCGCACGGGCGGGTTCGGGCTGCACGACTCGTTCAACCAGCTCCAGGACCGATTCGTGGGTATCCTGAACGGAATCGACTACGATGTCTGGAACCCGGAGACCGACCCCGCCATCGAGGCCCGCTATTCCGCCGACGACCTCTCGGGCAAGGCCCGGTGCAAGGTCTGGTTCCAGAAGACGCTGGGATTGACCCCCGACGCCGGGATTCCCCTCTTCGCCATGAGCGCCCGATTGGTGGAGCAGAAGGGCCTCGACATCCTGCTCGGGGCCGAGATGATCCCCCGGCTCGAGGCTCAGTGGGCTTTCCTGGGCGAGGGCGAAGCACGATACCAGGACGCCATCGCCCGGCTCGCCGCGAGCGCCCCCGACCGGATCGGCTACAGCTTCGAGTTCACCGAGGAGCGCGAGCACAAGCTCCTGGCGGCAGCGGATTTCCTGCTCATGCCTTCGCTCTACGAGCCGTGCGGGCTCACCCAGATGAGGGCCCAGCGGTATGGGGCGCTCCCGGTGGTACGGAGGGTCGGGGGCCTGGCGGACACCGTCGACGACCGGGTCACGGGCTTCCTCTTCGACGAATACCAGCCGTGGGCCGTCGAGGAGGCCGTGCAGTACGCCATCGACCTCTACCGCGACCGGGAGACGTGGGAGGAGAGGGTGCGGAGGGCCATGGCTCGCGACTTCAGCTGGGATCGCTCCGCGGCGGCGTACGCCGAAGTCTACCGCCTCGCCGGCGAGCACCGAGCCCGGGTCACGGGTGGCGGGACCGGGTCCGGCGGGAGGACGGCGTGACCGTCCCCTCGGTGGTCTTCCACGGCCATTTCTATCAGCCCCCGCGGGAGGACCCGGAGACCGACGCCGTCCCCCGTGAAGTCTCCGCTGCCCCGTACCACGACTGGAACGAGCGCATTCTGGCCGAGTGCTATCGTCCGGTGACGGAGGCGAGGATCCTCGGTGGGGACGGACGGATAGCGGATATCCTGAACACCCTGGAGTGGATGAGCTGGGACGCCGGCCCGACCCTCCTGCGTTGGCTCGCGCGCGAGGCTCCGGACACGTACGCGGCGTTCCTGGAGGCGGATCGCCGCAGCGTGCGGCGATCCGGGTACGGAAATGCGTTGGCCGCGCCCTACCACCACGTGATCCTCCCGCTGGCGTCGCGGCGTGACAAGGTCACGGAGGTGCGCTGGGGCGTGGAGGACTTCCGCCGGCGCTTCGGCCGGGCGCCCGACGGGATGTGGCTCCCGGAGACCGCGGTGGACCTGGAGACCCTGGACGTGCTCGCCGCCGAGGGGATCGCCTTCACGGTTCTGGCGCCCGACCAGCTGGAGGAGCTCCCGCCGAACGGGCTTCCCGGGCGCGTGCGACTGAGCGCTGGGCGCTCCATTGCGGTCTTTGCCTACGACGGAGGACTCTCCCACGGCGTGGCGTTCGGGTCCCTCCTGGGCGATGCCCAGGCCTGGATCAGCGAAGTGGTGGACCGGGCCGCCCAGCCGGGAACCGCGCTGGTCTCCCTCGCCACCGACGGTGAGACCTTCGGGCACCACCATCCCTGGTCGGAGATGGCGTTGGCGGCCACGCTGGTGGGCCTGGAGCGGCGAAGGGCGGTCCGGTTGGAAGGGTATGCCTCCTTCCTGGCGCGTCACCCCGCCACCCACGATGTGAATGTGGTCGAGCGCAGCTCGTGGTCCTGCGCCCACGGGGTGGAGCGATGGCGCTCGGAGTGTGGCTGCAAGATGGCACCGCACGTGGAGAGCCAGCAGGCTTGGCGGGCTGTCCTGCGTGATGCGCTGGACGAGCTGGCCGCCGAGTTCCATGCCCTGTTCGAGCGTGAGGGATCGGAGCTGCTCGAGGATCCCTGGGCGGCGCGCGATGCCTTCGGCGCCGTTCTGGATGCCGGCCCGGAGGAGCGGGAACGGTTCGTCCGTGCCCGGGCTCGTGGGACCCTCGGCTCCAGAGAGGTGGCGCGCGTTCTGGCCCTCCTGGAGCTGGAGCGGGATGCCCTGCGCATGTTCACGTCGTGCGGCTGGTTCTTCGACGACCTGGCCGGTCTGGAGCCCCTGCAGGTACTGCGCTACGCGGCGCACGGGCTGGACCTGGTGGGAGAGGCCGGAAGGGAGCTGGAGGAGCGGCTGCGCACCCGCCTCGCGGAAGCTCGGAGCAACGATCCGGAGGCCGGGGACGGACGTCGCTTGTGGGATGAGCGGATTCGCCAGCCATGGAACGAGGGGACGCGCGGGGACGCGGCGGCGCTCCGAGGCGCGGTCGTCCGTGACGCGCCGGTTCTCACGGCCGTCCGCCGATTCCTCAGAGCGCCCGGTCCGGAGGCCGCGCGGGAGCTGGAGGTCCGCGCTGCCGAGCTGGGGCCGGACGACCACGGCGTCCTGAGCGCGGCTCAGTCCCGGCTCGCGGGTGGACTGCCCAGAATGCCTGCGAGCGTGACGCCGGCCAT
>CAYGKI010000129.1:5047-8597 GCA_964350235.1 uncultured Gemmatimonadaceae bacterium
AGGGCAGCGGGAGCCCTCGGCTTCGGCGAGGACTTCTTCGAGCCCAGGGTCCTGGGGGGGCAGGGGCCCGTGGGCTTCGTCTTCGGGCTGCACCTGCACCAGCCGGTGGGGAACTTCGATCACGTCTTCCAGTCGCACACCGAGGACGTGTATCTGCCCTTCCTCCGGACCATGGCCGAGCAGGAGATCCTTCCTCTCACCTTGCACGTCTCCGGGCCGCTCCTGGAGTGGCTGGAGGCTCGGGGACACCCCCTCCTCGAGCTCGTGGCGAGCCTGGCTTCCGAGGGCCGGCTGGACGTGCTGCTGTCCGGCCTCTACGAGCCCGTGCTCCCCGCGCTCTCGCGTGAGGAGCGGGTGGAGCAGATCCTGTGGATGAAGCAGTGGGTCGAGAGCCGATTCGGCGTCGAGGCTTCCGGGCTCTGGCTCACCGAGCGGGTCTGGGAGCCGGACCTGGTGGTGGATCTGGTGGAGGCCGGGGTCCGATACGCCTTCGTGGACGACCGTCACTTTCTGGTGGCCGGACACGAGGCGCACACGCTCCACAGGCCCCATGAGACCGAGTCGGGCGGAAGGACCATGACCCTCCTGCCCATCGACGAGCGGCTGCGCTACCTGGTCCCCTTCCGGCCCGTAGCGGAGCTGGAGCGCTATCTGCGGGGCCTTCGCGCCGAAGACCACCCGTTGGCCATCCTTGCGGACGACGGAGAGAAGTTCGGCGGATGGCCCGGGACCGCCGAGTGGGTCTGGCGGTCCGGCTGGCTCGAGGACTTCGTGGGAACCCTTCGCCGGCTGACGGACGACGGAGTCGTGGAGCTCATTCGGGCCTCGGACGCAGTGGAGCGGGTCAGGCCGCGCGGGCCGTCCTACCTTCCGTCGGCCTCCTACCGGGAAATGGAAGGCTGGTCTCTGCCGTCGGCGTCCGCCGTCGCCCTGGAGGCCGTGGAGGAAGCGCTGGGACGGGAGGGGGCGGTCCACGCGGCTTCACGATTCGTGAGAGGCGGCCACTGGCGGAACTTCATGGCCATCTACCCCGAGTCGGGAAGGATGCACAGGAAGGCCGCGGAGCTGGCGGATCTGTGCCGCGCGCGGGACGCGGGGGAGGACGCTCGTCGAGCCCTGGGGAGAGCCCGCTGCAACGACGCCTACTGGCACGGGGTTTTCGGAGGCCTGTATCTACGCCACCTGCGAGAGGCCGTCTGGGCCAACCTCGCCGAGGCCGAGAGTCTTCTTCGCGCGGGTGAGGGGCTGGGATGGGAGGTGCTGGAGCGCGGCGCCGACGGGCCCCGGGAGCTGCGGGTGCATTCCGGCTCCTTCGCCGCGTCGGTGGCGCTGGACCAGGGTGGCGCGGTCACCGAGCTGATCCATTTCGGCGCTCGGAGAAACCTGGCGGACGTGCTCACCCGCCGGTGGCAGAGCTACCACCGTACGGATGTCGGCCTGGCGCATCCGCCCGGGGGAGACGGCTCCTCCGACGACGCGGCCGGCGCGGGGGGTGCCGGGGAGGGCGGTGGCATGCCGTCCATCCACGCCCTGGAGGAGCGGCTGGGGTTCGAGGAGCTGCCCCCATACGATGCCCACGACCGGGCGCTCACGGCGGAGCGCGTTCTGGTCCACGACCTCGATGCCCGGCGGTACGCCGCCGGGGACTACGATCCCATCCGGAGCTGGGAGCGGGAGACGCCGGAGCTGGCGGTCCAGGACGAAGGAACGCGGGTCCGCATCGCCTTGTCCTTCCAGGGGCAGGGCCGTTTCCGGAAGGAGATCGTCTTCGAAGAGGACGGGACCCTGGAGATCCGATACGCGTGGGACGCCGGAGCCTTCCCCCGCGATGCGTGGTTCGCGCCGGAGCTCTCGTTGTCCTGGGAGCCCGAGCTCACCTGTCATCCTCCCCCGTCGGAGGTTCGGCGCTACGAGATCTCCACGGTCTCCAAGTCCGAGTCGGGGGCGGAGCGGTCCGTCCAGGGACTCTCGCTCACGCCGTGCTGGCCGAGCGCGCTGGGCGCGGTGCGCCTACGGCTCGGTGTCGCCGCACCCGTCTCAGGAACGTCCTCGCCCCAATGAGCAGCGGGCGGCCCCCGGTGGGAGACCGCCCGCTGATGCATCCACCGAGCGCGGTGCCCGGAGCGCTTCCCTAGCGCGTCTGCTCGGCGATGACCCGACGGATGGCGTCCACCGTGACGCCCGTGCGGAAGTCGATGAGCCGCCGACCGTGCTCCAGCGCCTCGCCGATGGGGGTCAGGGAGATGCCGTTGATGGACGCCTTCCCGGCCTTGATCCTCTGCTCCATGCGGACGTAGCTCGGGTCCTCGTTCATGATCATGGAGGTGATGTAGAAGTTGTCGTGGTAGCCCTCGTCGTACTGGACCTCCGGCACGCCCATGACCTCGTTCTGGTATGTGAGGATCTCCGCGTAGTTGTAGTACTCGGGGATGTGGGCGATGACCACGTCCTCACCGGCCCAACGCTCGGAGAGCTCGGCGGCCACGTCGTTCATGCCGCCCAGGTTTCCACCGCTGTCGCCCATCATGAAGATGCGCGTGAAGCCCTGGGACTTGAGGCTGACGGCGTAGTCACGGAGCACGGCCCGGTAGGTGTCCTGCGAGTAGCGGATCTGGCCGAGGGCGCTGGCTCGCTCGGGGTTCCCGGGCTCGATGCGGATGATGGTCGCCACCAGCGTGTTGCCGAGCTCACGGGCAATGGACTCCCCCATGACCTCCAGCACGTGGTTGTGCTTTCCGGTGGTGAGGTATGGGCCGTTCTCTTCGATGCCGCCGACGAGGATGAGCGCGGTGTTGGTGCCACTGGCCAGGAGGTCGCGGACCTCCAGCGCGGTGAGCTCCTCGATCCAGACGTTGTCCGCCATGTCGATGGGGCGCTCAAAGGTCGTCATGTCGTGACGGGCTTGGCCGGACACCGGCGCCACCGCGACGCTCGTGCCCGCGACCAGCGCGAACAGCGCGCGGGACCACTTGTTCATGCATCCTCCTCGAGTCGATTGCGTGCCCACGAAAGCGTCGTGGGTGCCGGGCCCCATAATGCGGAACCGCCAGGGGCCGCGACAGACCCTACACCGCACGGCACCCCGCGGTTGCGTTCCAGCAGCAGGTGCGAGAACGACGAGCGTCCGCCATACTCAGCACCGTCCGACTTCCCGGTGTCCTAGAAGGGATCCCGTTCTCCTCAGCCCATCCGCATGATCCAGCAACCGAGTCCAGCGCGCCCGGAGGCGTGCCGCGCCCTGGCCCGCGCCGTCCTGGCCGCCGTGCTCCTGGCCCTCTCGGGGATGTGGCTCGGTCTCGAGGCCCAGTCCGTGTCCGGGGTGCCGCGGAGCCTCCTCCTCGAGGTCATGCCCGCCGCCGATCGCTTCGAGAGCAAGGCTGGGGACCCGCCGGTCATCCGGGCCTTCAAAGGCGATCTGTTCCTCGGCTTCGTCTTCCTCACCGAGGACATTCCACCGGAGCAGCTGGGCTACAGCGGGCCGGTGCGCGCCATCGTGGGCCTCGGCATCGACGGGCTGCTCAGCGGCGCCCGTGTGACCGAGTACTACGAG
>CAYGKI010000130.1:0-8593 GCA_964350235.1 uncultured Gemmatimonadaceae bacterium
CCTGCGCCATGACCATGGCGGCGTCCTCCACCTCGAAGTCACCGTACCTCAGGATGCACGACACCCGCTCGATCCTGGGGAACCCGGACATCCAGAGCGCCAGGTCCATGGCGGGGACCCCCAGGTCGATGAGCGCCCCTCCGCCGGCGGTGTCCCGCTTCTGTCGCCATGTGGGCCGGGTCACGGTCACCGGGCGCACCATCCAGCTGGCCCGCGCCGCGTAGATCTCGCCCAGCTCCCCTCCGGCCACAAGGTTCCGCAACGCCGAGACCTCCGGGCGGAACCGATGCGGCATCCCCACCATGAGGATCCTGCCGGTCCGCTCGGCGACATCGACGATGTGCTGCGCGCCTGCCGAGGTGGACGCCAGAGGCCGCTCCACCAGCACGTGCTTGCCGGCCTCCAGCGCCCGCACGCTCATGTCCTCGTGGAGGTGGTTCGGGGTGGTGAGCACCACCGCGTCCAGCTCGGGGTCCTCGACGAGCTCCTCCCAGTCCAGCACCCGGGGCACACCGTAGCGGTCGGCCAACGTCTGCGCCTTGTGGGGGTCGGCATCCGCCAGCGCGGTGACGTCCACGTCCTTCCGTTCGGTGAGGATGGGGACGTGCACCACCTGACTGATGGCGCCGATGCCTACGATGCCAAGGCGGATCGCCTCGGTGCGTTCCGTCATCGTCTCTCCTCACCGGGAACCAGGCTACCCCAGAGGACGCTGCCTCCGAGTCGAATCTGAAAATACTGCATGTCCTCCAGGACCTCGTACCGACCCTCGCCGTGGATGCGGAAACGGTCGCTCACCGGATACTCGCTCCCGAGATGGAGGTTGAACCCGGCGCTCACGCTGTCCAGGAGATCCTCGATGAACGTACCCTCGATGGCCTCGCCGCTACCGTCGAGGACATGGGCGGAGACGCCGAGTCCCGCGTAGGTCAGCAGGTTCAACGGTAGCGACCACACGACGTGGGCATCCAGGCCCATCTGGTAGTCGGTCCACTCGATGACACCCAGGTCCACCACCGGCGGCAAGCCACCGATCTCTCGGGAGACCAACGAGGCTACACGATCCTCGAGCTCCGACACTTCGGACCCCTGGAAGGCCGACGTCCAATAGCCCACACGCGGCACCAGGCGGAGGCCAGGCCCCAGGTAGCCCAGATCCAGGCGCAAGCTGTAGCTCTCGGTCCGCTCCACACGGGTGGGAAACAGGTAGCCCACCTCGAGCCCCAGGCCGCGAAACGAGAGGTGCTCGTAGTCCAGATCCGCCAGGTCCTGCCCGGATGCCGGCGTCGCCACGGCTCCCGCCAGGAGCACCGCCAGGACGCCGCGGCGCCATCCACCGACACCCGCCACATGGGCCCTCCGCCTCATATCCTCACCTCCCCCACCAGGTCGTAGTCCAGGGCATCCACGATCTCCACGTCGACGAAGGTTCCCGGCCTGATCACGTCGGGGGAGACCCCGGCGGGCAGCACCAGGTTCGTCACGCCGTCCACGTCCAACGCCTGCGCCACCGTCCGGGCCACCGCCACGTACTCGGGGTCGTCGGACTCGAGCCGGTCGACCAGCGCGCGGGTCCGGGTCCCCACCAACTCCAGGTTCCGGTCGAAGGAGATGTCGCGCTGGACCTCCATCAACGTCTCCAGGCGCTCCTGGATGAGCGACTCCGGCACTTGCCCGGGCATGTCGGCGGCCCGGGTCCCTTCCTCCACCGAGTACCCGAACGCACCGACGCGGTCGAACTCCATCTCCTCCAGCAGGCCGAGGAGCGACTGGAAATCCTCTTCGGTCTCGCCGGGGAACCCGACGATGACCGTGGTTCGGAGCGTCAGGTCGGGGATGGCCTCCCGCAGCCAGGCCACACGCTCGCGGATGGTGGCCTGCCGCTCCGGCCGGCGCATGAGCTCGAGGACGCGGTCGCTCCCGTGCTGGATGGGCATGTCCAGATACGGCAGGATGCGTGACGCCCCCGCCATGAGGTCCACCAGCTCCCGCGTGATCCCCGAGGGGTACATGTAGAACAGGCGATACCAGGGAATGTCCGTCCCGGCGAGCAGGCCCCTGAGCAGGTCGGGCAACAGGGGCGCCGCACGATCCTGACGCTTCAGGTCGCGGCCGTACCAGGTGGTGTCCTGGGAGACGATGTTGATCTCCCTGACCCCCTGGGCGCCCATGGACGCCGCCTCCCGCACCAGCTCGTCCAGCGGGTGGGAGCGATGGAGTCCACGCATCAAGGGAATGGCGCAGAAGGCGCAGGTGTGGTCGCACCCCTCGCTGATCTTCAAGTACGACGTGTGGCGCGTCTCCGACGAGAGCACCCGGAGGGGCCGCTCCATGATGGGCACCACGTCTTCTTCGGCCGGGAGCAGCCCGCGGCCACGCAGCTCCGGAACCAGGCCGGGGAGATCGGTGAGCCCCATGAAGACGTCCACCTCGGGGATCTCCCGAACCAGCTCGTCCTTGTAGCGCTGGACCAGGCACCCCACGGCCACCACCGCCTTCAGGCCACCTTCGGCCTTGAGCTCGCAGGCCTCCAGAATCGTCTCGATGGACTGTTCCTTCGCCTCCTGGATGAAGCCGCACGTGTTCACGATGACCACGTCGGCGCCCTCGACCTCGGACGTGACGCGGGCACCGTGCCCCACCAGGGCGGCCATCATCCGCTCCGAGTCCACCGTGTTCTTGTCGCAGCCCAGGGTCACCAGCGCGATGCGGGGTCCCTCGGCAGGCCCGGCCACGCCCAGGTCGTGGGACACCGCCCCCACGTCCGCCGGCACGCCGGGGCGCACCGGCTCGGGGGTCACCGGGAAGACCGGCAGGTCACGGGTACGGGTCATGGGGCCTCAGCCTGAGACGATCAGGGCACCCTCCGGCGGCGTGAACGTGAACCACGCGCCGTCGGGATCCGAAGTGAAGTCGATGTTGGAGAGCGTGATGGTTCTGACGGTGCCGTTCTCCTCCTCGATGCGGAGGCGTCGCAGCGCCGGCTGTCCCTCGTCGATCCACAGGGTCGCCGCCGTGTACGACGCCCGACCCCGCGGCACGAGCCTCAAGCGATGGGTGGCCCGCCCCGCCACCGTGTCGGAGCCCTCGTAGGACACCTGGTACTTCGTCTCGGGATCCTCGAGGAACTCCCGATGGAAGTCGTGCCCACCCCGCTGCTGCGCCACGGGCATGCGCATGACCTGCTTCTCGTCCAGGCTGGGGTAGTAGACCCACACCGACTCGCCGTCGATGACCACCCGGTCGCCGTCCGGCTGGGTGAAGCGCATGGCGAACTTGTTGGGTCGGGCCTGGCAGACCCGGCCCTCGCCCGTGCGCTCGTCACCCAGCAACGGCACCTGCAGATGCTGCGTGAAGTCGGCGCATAGCGCCTCCACGCCCTGGTATCGTTCGGCCGCCGCGCGCATGATGGCCAGGCCGTCCTGGGCCGCCACGGGAACGGCGGTCACGACGCTCCCCAGGGCGCCCACCAAGAGCGCCGCAGAGGCCAGCCGACCCAAGGCGGAGACGGCCCGGCCCACTAGGCCGGCCCCGCGCCGCAAATGGCGTCGAGCTCGTCCATGCTCACCAGCACCTCCCTGCCCTTGGACCCGTCCGAAGCCCCGATGACCCCGGCGTCGTGCAGCTGATCCACGATACGCGCCGCCCGGCCGTAGCCGATGCTCAGCCGGCGCTGAAGCAGCGACGTCGACCCCGTCCCGTTCTGGATGCACACCTCGGCCGCCGCCCGGAACAGCTCGTCCCAGTCCCCTGCGATCTCCTCTACCTGGGCCGCGGCGTCCTCCAGCTCCTGGCTCTTCAGCTCGTCCAGGATGTCGGTCTCCGCGATGGGCTCCTCCTCGTGGGCCTCCTCGCCTCGCCGCTCCAGCAGCTCGATGTACCACCCCATGAGACGCTCCGTGTCCTCCGTGGGCAGGAACGCCCCCTGGATGCGGACCGGATCGCTCTGGCCCGGAGGCAGGAACAGCATGTCGCCGTTCCCCAGCAGGGCGTCGGCGCCGTTCTGGTCCAGGATGGTGCGGGAGTCGGTCTTCGACGCCACGCGGAACGCGATGCGCGTGGGGAAGTTCGCTTTGATGAGCCCGGTGATGACGTTCACCGACGGGCGCTGCGTGGCCACGATGAGATGGATGCCGATGGCCCGCGCCTTCTGCGCCAGCTGCGTCAGCGGCTTCTCGATCTCGCTCTGCACGGTCATCATGAGGTCGGCGAGCTCGTCGACGACCACCACGATGTACGGCATCACTCCTTCCTGGTAGATCCACCGGTCCTCGTCTCCCTCGGGCCCTCTGGGCTCGCTGCGCTTCAGCAGCGCTCCGTCGCGCACCTTGCGGTTGAATTCCGCGATCGAGCGAACGTGGTTCACCTTGAGGAGCGCGTAGCGACGCTCCATCTCGATCACGGCCCACTTCAGTACACCGGCCGCGTCCCTGGGGTCGGTCACCACGTTGTGACGCAGGTGGGGGAGCCGGCCGTAGACGGAGAGCTCCACCATCTTCGGGTCGATCATGAGGAGCCGCAGGGTCTCCGGCGTGTGACGGTACACCAGGCTCGTGACGATGGTGTTGATGCACACCGACTTGCCCGAGCCCGTGGCGCCGGCGATGAGCAGGTGGGGCATCTTCTCGAGCGGCGTGACGTACGCACGGCCGGAAAGGTCCTTGCCCAGCGCCAGAGGGAGATCTCCCTTGGCGTTCCGGAAGGCCGGGGTCTCCAGGATCTCCCGAAGATTCACGATCTCCTTGTCGGGATTCGGAATCTCCACGCCCACGGCGCCCTTCCCCGGGATGGGGGCGACGATGCGGATGGTCTGGGCCTTCATGGCCAGGGCCAGATCCGCGTCCAGGTTGGCGATGCGGTTCACCTTCACCCCTGGCGCAGGCACCACCTCGAACTGGGTCACCACCGGCCCCGTGGTGCGTCCTCCCAGCTCGCTCTCGATGTTGAAGGTCCGGAGCTTCTCCACCAGGATCTTTCCCAGCTCCTCCAGTCCCCGCTCCATCTTGGCCCGGTCCACCCGCTCCGGCGCGCTGAGGAGATCCACCGGAGGCACCTCGTGGTCCGAGCCGTCGGGGGCGTTGGGATCAGGGAGGTCGTCGTCGGCGACCGCGTACGCGCCGGACGAGGCGGGGACCCGAGCCGGCTCGGCCTCTTCGGGCTCTTCGTCGGGCGCCTCGTCCCAGTCGGACTCGCCTTCCCAGGGGACGTCGTCTTCCCCGTCGTCGAATTCCTGCTCCTCGTCCTCCCTCATCCATTCGGGCTCGAATCCCTCGACGGGTGCCTCCTCCGGTGCCTCTGCGTCGGCCTCCTCCACGACAGCCAGGGCACGCGCCTCCGCGGCCTCGCGCCGAATCTCGGCGAGCTGACGCGCCGCCCGGGTGGCCGCGTCGCCGCCCACGGCGAGCCCCCGCCCCACCGACCGCAGGGGATTCCACCCGAGCGTGCCCACCGAGAGCGCCACCACGCCCACCGCGCATACGAGGACCGCGCCAAGCCAGCCCAGCCACTCCTGGAGCGGCGCGCCCACGACGGCGCCCAGCCAACCCGACGCCGCCGAGCCGGCGGTGAAGATCCACGTCGCGGTGGGGAGCAGGAACAACAGGCCACCGCCGAGCACCGCGCCCTGCAGGGCGAGCCCGGGAGACATCCATCCCCCGAAGTAGACGCCGGCGAGCATGATGAGGGCCGGCACCAGATCCGCCGTGACACCGAGAAACGCCGTGAGGAGCCCGTGGAGGGTGCCGCCGACGATCCCCATCATGTTGCCGGACGGGAACCATCCGGCTCCGCTCTCGCCGAAGACCGCGACGGGGAGGAGGGAAAGCAGCACGAAGAGGCCGACGGCGAGCAACGCCACCGCCAGGATCTCCCGTTTCTGTTCCGCCGTCAGCATGGCGCGCGCTCAGCTCCCTTGGGCCGTTGTCGCCCCGGCCGTGATCGCCTGATCCTTCATCTCCGGCACGATGTCGTGCCGATCCACGTGGGCGCAGATCTCCAGATCTCCGGCGAGCCCGATGTCCGCAAGGGCGCGACCCGCCGCGGTCTCCGCCAGGAACGCCTGATCAGGGTGCAAGGAATCTGCCAGGGCGGCCGCGGCACGGGCACCGTCGTCCAGCTCGGGGGCCGCGCCCAGCTCTTTCCGGAGCCGCGCGACCAAGGTGCCGGCGCACAGGGCATCGTCGATGGAGAACCGGTCCTCTCGGCCCGCGCACAGGATGGCCACCGAAGGGGCGTCCCGGAGCGCGCGGGCGACGGCACCGAGGTTCGTGAACGCACACGCCAGGAGCCGGTCGCCCTCCGCGCCCGCGAGGAGTGCCCGCGTGCCGTTGGTGGTGCTCATCACCAGCCGCTTGCCCCGCACCGCCTCGGGCGTGAACTCCCGCGGCGAGTTGCCGAGGTCGAACCCCTCCACCTTGGCGGCCTTCCGCTCACCGCACAGGAGGGTGTCCTCCCTGCCGAGAGACTGGGCGAGCCGGACGGCCTCCTCCGTGGACGCCGTGGGAAAGATGGCACGGGCTCCATTGGCCAGCGCCTCCGTCATGGTGGTGGTGGCCCGCACCACGTCGATGACGACCACCACGGAGTCGGCCAGGGAGGCCGGGTCCACCTCGTCCACGGTGAAGTACGTCCGGATCTTCATGCGTCGGCCCTCACGCGTCCGCTCGCGCCGCGTCCTCCGCCTGGATGCGTGCCACGAAGCCGGTGTCGACGTCCCCTCGAATGAACGCCTCGTCGTCCAGGATCCGCCTCAGGAAGGGCAGCGTCGTGTGGATTCCCTGCACGATGAACTCGTCCAGGGCGTGGCGCGCGCGCTTGATGGTCTCCTCCCGGTCGCGGCCGCTCACGATGAGCTTGGCGATGAGGGAGTCGTAGTGCGGCGGCACCGCGTACCCCGCGTAGACATGTGTGTCCAGCCGGACGCCGGGGCCTCCCGGAAGGTGGAACGTCTGAATGGTCCCCGGGGACGGCGCGAAGTTTCGCGACGGGTCCTCGGCGTTGATCCGGAACTCGATGGCGTGGCCACGGAGCTCGGCCCCATCCGGGTGCGAGAGGGGCTCTCCCGCGGCGACACGGATCTGCTCCTTCACCAGATCCACGCCGGTGCACACCTCCGTGACGGGGTGCTCCACCTGGATGCGGGTGTTCATTTCCATGAAGTAGAACGACCCGTCCTGGTCCAGCAGGAACTCCACGGTGCCCGCGCCGATGTAGTCGATGGCCTGGGCGGCCTTCACCGCGGCCTGTCCCATCGCCTCTCTGAGCTCCGGCGTGAGCGCCGGCGACGGAGCCTCTTCCAGGAGCTTCTGGTGGCGTCTCTGGATGGAGCAGTCGCGCTCTCCGAAGTGGACCACCCTGCCCTGGCTGTCGCCGAAGACCTGGATCTCCACGTGCCGCGGCTTGAGAATGCACTTCTCGAGATAGACACCCGGATTGCCGAAGGCCGCCTTGGCCTCGACCTGAGCGGCGTTGAGCAGCTTCTCGAACGTCTCCGGCTTGTCCGCGATGCGCATCCCCTTTCCGCCACCGCCCGCCGACGCCTTGATCATGATGGGGAACCCGATCTCACCCGCGATGCGCTTGGCTTCCTCCACGTCGTCGATGATCCCCTCGGTGCCGGGTACCGTGGGCACGCCCACGTCCATCATGGTCCGACGGGCCGTGGCCTTGTCTCCCATGAGCCGGATCTGCTCCGGAGTCGGCCCGATGAAGGCGATCTCGGAACGGGCGCAGATCTCGCTGAACTCGGCGTTCTCGGCGAGGAAGCCATATCCGGGATGGATGGCCTCGGCTCCGGTGATCTCCGCGGCCGCGATGATCCGCGGGATGTTGAGATAGCTCTCGCTGGCGGGCGCCGGACCGATGCACACGTCCTCGTCGGCGAAGCGCACGTGCAAGGACTCGCGATCCGCCTCGGAGTACACCGCGACGGTCTTCACGCCCAGCTCGTGGCAGGCGCGGATGATGCGCAGGGCGATCTCGCCCCGATTGGCGATCAGGACCTTCTGAAACAAGCGTATCCCTCCATGAACGCGGCACGTCCGGGCCACGGGGGCTCGGACGTGCCTCGGCTCCCCCCGGAGGAGGAGATTGATGCGGTCTTCCGGGCCGGCGCGGCGCGCGTCAGCTCGGACGGACCCGGAACAGGACCTGCCCGAACTCCACCGGTTGCGCGTTCTCGGCGCAGACCTCGACGATGGTGCCCTTCACCTCGGCCTCGAGCTCGTTCATGAGCTTCATCGCCTCGATGATGCAGAGCGTGTCCCCGACGGAGATCTTCCCGCCCTCTTCCACGTACGGCGGGGCGTCCGGCGCGGGAGCCCGGTAGAAGGTCCCCACCATGGGTGACGTCACGTCCACCAGGTCGTCCGCGGGCGCGGCCTTCGCGCTCGGGGCCTTCTCCTCGGCGGGCGCGGGCGCGGCCGGCGGCTGGGGCAGCGCGGCCACGTGGGCCGGAGCCGCGTGCACCGCGGGGGCGGCGGCCACCGGCGGCGTCTTGGCCAGCCTCACCCGCGTTCCTCCGCGCTCGATCTCGAGCGAATCCACACCGCTCTCGTCGAACTCGGGCTGGTTTTCCAGCTCCTCTTCCGTCCAG
>CAYGKI010000131.1:0-1383 GCA_964350235.1 uncultured Gemmatimonadaceae bacterium
GCCAGCGCCGGATCCCTGTGCTGGTTCGAGGAGGGTACCACCGATTCGCGGCCGCAGGAGGTTTCCAAGGTGGAGTGCCTGGGCTTCCTGCGAGGGAGCCACTCGCCCCACTACGACGCCGAAGCGGTCCGCAGGCCCACCTACCACCGGATGATCGCGTCGGGAGAGCTCGCCCCTGGCTACGCGTGCGACAACGACGCCGGCATCCACTTCGTGGACAACGAAGTCCGTCGGGTGATCAAGACCAGGGAGGATGCCCGTGTCTACCACGTGGCGCTGGAGGGAGGATCGGTGGTGGAGACCGAGCTTCCGGGCGAGATGATCTCCTAGCAGGTCGAGGACCCGGCGGGCGCGCCAGGGCTCATGGCGCGCCCGCCGCCGCCCGCTGGAAGACGGCGTCGACCTCCTCCGGCGTGAGCGACCTGGCCTCCTCGAGCCACCAGGCGACCACGGCCACGAGCCCACCGGCCACGGCCCGCGCCCAACCCGTCGCCTCCGAGGCCGAGCCACCGTCCGGTCCGGCACCAACCGGACCAGCCAGGCCCCCACCGGAACCGACCTCCACGGCAGCGAGACGCCCGGCGGCCGTCAGTTCTACCAGCGCCACCTCGGCGACGATCTCGGTCAATCGGCGCCGCAACCGATCGCTGGCCCCCCTGAGGATGGTCTCCCTGAAGAACTTGCGTTGCGTGGCCGCGTGCCGGAGGAGCGGAAGGCTGAAGCGGAACCGGAACGCCTCACCCGGCGCAGGCCGGTCCATCTCGGAGAACGAAAGGAGCCACGAGGCGAACCCGTCGAACAGCAGATCCTCCTTGGCGGCGTAGTGGGCGTAGAAGGTGGATCGCGCCACGTCCGCTCGAGCCGTCAGGAGCTCGACGGTGATCCCCTCGTAGCCCACCTCGGCGATGAGCTCCAGCAACGCTTGCTTCAGCCGCCGGCGCGTCCTGATCACCCTCGGGTCGTCGCTCATCCGGGCTCCATGTGCTGGACGTAGACGTACACTTTGCTTGTTTTGTACGATAACAGACAATATAGCATGATCGTCCATTGTATCGCGGCGGGTAGCGGGTCATGGTGCTCTGAGACCCATTCCTCCCGGAGGCTCCATGTTCGTCGCGCTCCTCGCAGTCCTGCTCATCGCCTGGGCCATCCACGCTCGACGGAGTCCCGTCCGGCCCGGAGCCCGTAGCGAGCTTCTCCTGCTCTACGTGCTGGTCGGGTACTGCGGCCTTCCCATGATCGTCGTGGCGGCACTGTTCCTGGCACATCCTCACGAAGGGGCCGAAGTCCTCGGCCTGGAGCCGGACCACCCGTTCGGTCTATTCCTGGGATGGGCGTATCTGGGGATGGCCCTGGCGGCGGCCGCCGCACTCCGCTTCAGGG
>CAYGKI010000131.1:1393-6713 GCA_964350235.1 uncultured Gemmatimonadaceae bacterium
GTCGGTGGAAGGGTCGGTGGGTCCAAACACCAGGCGCGGCGGCCGGGTTCCCGCCCCAGCCTCCCGAGGGGGCGGACGTCTTTGGGCGGGGGCCGGACCACCCCTGCGGCGCTCCGCTGCGGGGGGGCCTATCTCGTGGGCCCGGCGGTCACCTGGTCCGTCTTCTTCGCGGGCGCCACCGGCGTGCACCTGGGCATGAGCGGTGGGGCGGCGTCCATGGGGCACGGCGACCTGCTCATGATCCTGGGGGCCCACGCCCTGGTCTCCGTGCTCCTGGTGGCGGGGTTGTGGACCAGCGGCCTCACGCGGAGGGATGCCGCACCGAGCGCCCGATCCTGACCAGCGCCTCCAGGTCCAGCTCGGTGCTCGCCAGCAAGAAGAACAGGGGACCATCGCACCAGGTCACCACCGCCGGGCTCCGGCCGTCGGGGTCCTCGTCGCCCACCGGCGGACCGCGCTCGTAGCCTCGACCCTCGCAGCCGGTGATCCCCACCGTCCGGGCCTGGACGCCGTACGCGACGGACAGGGCCAGCCGCTTCGCCTCCGACACCCCCGGCATGGATTGGGCGAAGACGAAGTCCCCGTAGTGGGCTTCCACGGAACGCCGAGAGCGGGCCACTTCCCGCTTCCGGTGATCCATGACGAAGACGGTCAGATTCTGTCGCTCCAGCCCGGCGGTGTGCTCCGGCACCCTGGGCTCGAAATCCACCAGGGGCAGGACATCCGCCCAGTCCGCGACCTGGACGAAGTGGGGATTCGATCCTCCGCCGGACGGACGCGCCACCAACGGTTACTCCGGCCCACCGAGGACACGGAGGAACGCCAAGGCCCGGCTCACGCTTCCCGTCAGGCTCAAGGGATCGTGTCCCCCACCCACGTACCGATAGAACTCGTCGTCGGGCGGCCCGCGGTCCAACGCCTCGAGCGCATCAGCGAGCGCCTCGGCCTGGCTCACGTCCACGATGTCGTCGTCGTCGCCGTGATGGATCTGGACCACGGGAAGGGACGACGCGAACAGGACCGCGGACCGGCGCACCAGCTCCGGCCGGACCTCCTCCGGCGTGAGGACGCCTTCGGCAAGCGGCTGAATGAACCTCTGGTCCAGCACCGCCAGACCCGGGATGTCCCCGAGGCTCCCGTCGATGGCGTCGCGCACCACGTCCTGGACGAAGGCCCCGAAAAAGTCCGTGGGCCCGAAGAACTCGACCACGCGGTCGACGCGGGGGTCACGGATGGCCATGAGGAGCGCCACCCCGGCGCCGCGTGACAGTCCCAGGACGCCCAGGCGCTCCGGATCCGCTTCCGGCGTCGACGCCAGCGCGGCGTTCAGGAAGGACAGAGCGTCGTCCACGTCCCGGTCCCAGGGGCTCGGCTGACCTCCCGAAGGCCACACGCCACCGGCCGTGCGCAGCGTCTCGGCACGGAACGAGGGCACCACCCACACGAACTCTGCCAAGGCGTCTCCCAGCAGGACACCCAGCTGAGAGAGGACCGCCGCATCCACGCCCCGATCCCCGCCGTGGGCGTAGACGACGACGGGGAGTTCCCCAGCCTCCGCACCCTCGGGCACCACCACGGCACCGAAGTGCCGACCCCCGTCGATGGCGTGGGAAAGCACCCGTAGGGTGGCGTCCACCGACCCGAGCGCGAACGGCTCCTCGGCCTCCACCTCCACATCCCGGGGAGCCACGTCCCTGGAGGCCCAATCGGCGCGAATGGCCGCCACCTCCGCCTCGCTCGCCGGAGCGAAGAGGGCGTCCAGGTCCACGACGGGACCGGGATCCAAAGGGGTCGACGGAGCGTCTCCGCCGCAGCCGGCGAAGAGGAGCGCGGCCAGGAGCCGCCAAGGAAACGCCCTTCTCGTCTGGTGGATCATCCGGTGAATGTGGGGCCGCCGCCGCGGTGGGCAACCGCAGTGTCGCGCCGCTCCATTGCCCTCCCCTCCCGGACCTCGGATGTTGAGCGCGCCGACATCGGGCCACAGCCACCCCAGGACTTCACGATGCACCGACTGCAGCTTCCCGTGCCGACGCCGCCCCTCGGAGGGCGAAGCTTCCTCCTCTCCGGGCTCACGTTGCTGGCCACCATGGCCGCGCCCGCTCACGCGCAGACGGCGCTGGAGACCGCCGTGGCCGGTCTCGACTTCCGCGAGATCGGGCCGGCCGTCATGGGTGGGCGGGTCTCCGACTTCGCCGTGGTGGAGTCCAACCCCTCCTCCTACTACGTGGGCATGGCTTCCGGAGGCGTGTGGTTCACGGACTCGGACGGGGTGTCGTGGACGCCGGTCTTCGACGACCAGCCGTGCTCGAGCATCGGGGCCACCGCCGTTCACCCGTCGGACCCCAACTTCGTGTGGGTGGGCACGGGCGAGCCGCAGAACCGTCAGAGCTCGCCCTACGGCTGTGGTGTCTTCCGCTCGACGGACGGTGGGAAGACCTGGCTCGATCTGGGCCTCGAGGAGACCAGGCACGTAGGCCGCATCAAGCTTCATCCCATGGATCCGGCCGTCGCGTACGTGGCCGCCGTGGGCGACCTGTTCGCGCCCAACGAGCAGCGCGGCGTGTTCCGCACCACCGACGGGGGAGCGTCCTGGGAGCGGGTGCTGTTCGTCGACGAGCACACCGGCGCCATCGACCTGGTCATGCATCCGACGAACCCCGCCGTGCTCATCGCCGCCATGTACCAGCGCCGGCGGACTCCCTTCGGCTTCGCAGGGGGAGGGCCCGGGAGTGGCATCTATCGCTCCCGGGACGGCGGTGACTCGTGGGAGCGGCTGGAGAACGGACTCCCCGAGGGCGACCTGGGCCGCATCGGTCTCGACGTGTACCGCGGTGACGGCGACCTGTTGTACGCCACGGTGGAGGCCGGGGACGACCAGGGCGGGGTCTTCCGGTCCACGGACGGCGGCGACTCCTGGGAGCGCGTGAGCACCACGAACCCCCGTCCCATGTACTTCAGCCTCATCCGCATCGACCCCAACAACCCCGAGCGCATCTACCTCGGGGGCACATCCCTGCTGGCGTCCGACGACGGAGGCCGGACCTGGTGGGACGCCGACGGCGCCGACCTGGTCCACGTGGACCACCATGCCCTCTGGATCGATCCCACCGATCCCGGGCACGTACGCTCCGGAAACGACGGTGGCGTGGCGGCGAGTCGCGACGGGGCCCGTACGTGGCGGATCCTGAACAACTTCGCCACCGGCCAGTTCTACGAGATCGGCGTCGACATGAGCGAGCCCTACCGCGTGTGCGGCGGCCTCCAGGACAGCGATGCCTGGTGTGGCCCCAACCGGTCCAACACGGTGTTCGGCACGCGGAACCGTGACTGGGTCCACCTCCTCGAGGGTGACGGCTTCCACGTCGAGTTCCCCACCGGGGTCACCGACGTGGTGTACGCAGAGACCCAGGGCGGCAACATCCGCAGGCTCCGGCTCGCCACCCGGGAGGTGCAGGCCGTCCGGCCCATTGCGCGGCCCGACGATGCCCGGCCGGAAGAAGAGCGTGAGTACCGGTTCAACTGGAACTCGCCCCTGCTCCCTTCCGCCCACGATGCCGACGTCGTGTACCTGGGTGGAAACCACCTCCTTCGCTCCCGGGACCGGGGCGTGAGCTGGGCGGAGGCCGGCCCGGACCTCACCAGGTCCATCGATCGCGATACGCTGACCATCATGGGTCGACGCGTCGACGACGAGACGCTCTCGGCCCACGACGGGGTCTCGGCGTACGGGACCATCACCGCCGTGGCCGAGTCCCCCCTGTCACCGGACGTCTTGTACGTCGGCACCGACGACGGGAACCTGCAGGTGAGTCGGGACGGCGGGGCCACCTGGGAGAACGTGGTCGGCCGGATCCCCGGGCTCCCGGCGCTGAGCCCCGTGAGCCGCATCGAGGCCTCCCACGCCGTGGAGGGACGCGTCTACGCTTCCTTCGACCGCCATCTCGCGGGCGACTATCGTCCGTGGGTGTTCGCCAGCGACGACTTCGGCCGCTCGTGGCGTTCCATCGCGGAGGGGCTGCCGGCCCACTCGGTGAACGTGATCCGCGAGCATCCTTCCACGCCCGAGCTGCTCTTCGTCGGCAACGAGATCGGCTTGTTCGTCTCCGTGGACCGTGGTGACTCGTGGACCCGGATGACCGAGCTCCCCACCGTCCCCGTGGACGACCTGGTGGTTCATCCGCGGGACAACGACCTGGTCGCGGGGACCCATGGTCGGAGCATCTGGGTCCTGGACGACCTGGCGCCCCTGCAGGAGATGGCCTCCGACGGCGCCCTGCAGCAGGCGACGCACCTCTTCGAGCCCGCTACCGCGACGGAGTGGTTCCTGCACCAGGATTGGCCTTTCTGGGGCGAGGCCTACGAGGCGGAAGACCCGCCCTACGGCGCGCGCATCCGCTACTGGCTGGCAGAGCGCGCATCCGACGAGGCGACGCTCACCATCAGCGCCATGGACGGGCGCACCGTTCGGACGCTCACGGGTCCCGGCGAACCAGGCCTCCACGAGGTGGTCTGGGATCTCCGTGAGGGACTGCCGGCCGAGGTCCTGGACGGCGATGACGAGGACGCTGCCGGCGCCAGGGTCCTGCCGGGCAGCTACCGGGTCACGCTGGACGTGGCGGGAGAAACCCACGAGCGCGGCCTCGAAGTCCGGTTGGACCCCCGTGCGCTCACCACCCCGGCAGCGCTCGCCGCGCGGCACGCGGCCGCAAGGAGCGCCGCGATTCTCGACGCCACGAGAAGCCGTGCCCGGGAGGCCCTGGAGCGGGTGACGGACCAGCTCGACGAGGCACTGGAGCTCATGGAGGAGCTGGAGGCCGACTCGGCGCTCCAGGCCGACGGCCGAACCCTGCACGCCGAGCTGGATTCGTTGGACGACCGGCTGGCCGAGGCAGTTCCCGGCCGACTGTCGAGGGGCATCGAGTCCACGTTCGACGCGCCCACCGACGACACGCTGTGGCAGATCGACCGCGGGTGGGCTCGACTCCCCGGTCTGGTGGACGAGCTCAACCGGATCATCGAGGATCGCATGCCGTCGTTCAACCGACGGCTGAACGACGCGGGGATCCGTCCGGACCCGGGGACACCGGTCCGAATGCCCCCACGCCCTTCCGGGGACGCGATGGAGTAGCGACGCGGCCGGAGGAGCCACGGCCCGCCCTCGGCGTTGACCGGATGCGGGCCGTGGCGTACGCTGAAGCTCGATGCAGACCCGTGCCGAATCGGTCCGAAAGGCCCTGACGCTCCTGACCTGGACGCTCCTCTTCTTCCTGGGCGTCGCCGTTCCGGTCTTGGAGCGATCCGAGATCGTGGCGGAGCCGGT
>CAYGKI010000131.1:6723-8535 GCA_964350235.1 uncultured Gemmatimonadaceae bacterium
GCGCACGACCCCGCCACCTGTCCGCCGGCGCACGACCACACGTTCTGCACCCAGGTCACCTCCGAGCTCCTCGCTTCCGGTGAGGGAGCCCCCTCTGAGATTCTAGGTGCCCTGGCGGCGCCCCCGCCGCGTCCGGAAGTCCATCGGATGCACCCCCGGACGCCCCGCAACGCGAATCCCTCCCGAGCCCCGCCCCGTCCGACTTGACGTAGACGGTGACACCCGGGACGTGAGCTCGGCCCCCGGCCGGGAGCACGCCCGCTCTGGCAACGCAGGATTCAGGAGATTCATCGATGCGGACACGTACCACGTCCGTCGGCCGGGCCGCGGTCCTGACCACATGCGCGGTCCTCGCGTGCTTCGTCGTTCCCACGGCGTCTGCCGCCCAGGAGCCCACAGATTCGGTTCGCCTCCAGCTCCGACGGTTGACGGCTCTCGTGGACAGCCTCAGCCGGGAAGTGCAGCGCCTCCAGGAGTCCGGACAGGAGGAGGAAGCGGACGACGCCCTGGCGCGGCTTCGTGCCGCCGCGCAGCAGGCCGCGCAGGCGGAACCGACGTCGGCCGAGCCCACCCAGCAGGACTTCGTCGGGCGCCAGCGCTCCCTGCAGGCGCTCAACCCCGAGATCAGCCTCAGCGCCGACGTCTTCGCCCATGTCGACCAGAACGAGACGGGCCAGGACAACTTCTTCGCCCGGGAGTTCGAGCTCGCCATCCAGTCGAGCCTCGACCCGTTCTCGCGCGCCAAGGTCTTTATCTCGAGGCACGTCCCCGGAGGGGAGATCGAGCCTTTCCCGGAAGACGAGGACCACGCTCATGAGGAGGGGGCCGGGTTCGCCGTGGAGGAGGGATATGTGGAGTGGGTCGGCCTGCCGGGCGGGGTGGGGCTGAAGCTCGGGAAGTTCTATCAGACGTTCGGTCAGCTGAATCGATGGCACGCCCATGCCATGCCCTTCCAGAGCCGCTCGCTTCCACACCTGGCCTTCATCGGAGAGGAGCCGCTCGCCCAGACGGGGCTGTCCTTCCGCTGGCTCCTTCCCTTCGCCGGCGCGGGGACCTACGAGACCACCATCGAGGTCACGCGGAGCGAGAACGAGCGCCTCTTCGGGGAGTCCTCGGGCCTCTCCGTGCTCGGCCACCTCAACGGCTTTTGGAATCTCTCGGAATCGGTGGATCTCGATCTCGGGCTGAGCTGGATCAGCGGCTCGTACGAGGACGAGACCGACGCCGCCCATCGGGACCTCTACGGTGTGGAGACGGCCCTGACCTGGCGTCCGCCCAGCCAGTCCCGGTACCGGAGCTTCACGCTCAGGGGTGGCGTGATGGTCCTGGACGGGCTCCTCGCTCCCCCGGGGGATCCGGAGCGGGCCCTGGGCGTCTGGGCCGGCGGCGAGCTGCGGCTCACCGACCGCTGGTACGTGGGGACCCGATTCGACCGGGTCGAGAGCCCGGAGGACCCCGCCGACCACGCGTGGCTCGCGTCTCCCACCGTCACGTGGTGGCAAAGCGAGTGGGTTCGGATCAGGGCCGAGTACGACCTCCTGGGAGGCAGCTTCCGAACGGACCGGGAGGGGCGCTTTCTCCTGCAGGTGACGTTCGCCATGGGCCCCCACAAGCACGAGACCTACTGAATTCATGACCCCGGCGCAGCCTTGTTCCGACGGCCCCGGGGGACTTAGAGGAGCGAAGAGCATGTCGAAGACGCTTTGGACCGGCGCGGTCCTCCTTCTTGCGGCCGCGGCCGCGCACCCCGGGCCGGCTGCGGGCCAGGCGGCACCCGTTCGGGTGGTGACCACCCTTCCGGTCTACGCCTCG
>CAYGKI010000132.1:0-6741 GCA_964350235.1 uncultured Gemmatimonadaceae bacterium
ACGATTCGGCATGGCCACGCGGCGCTTCACGTCGGCCATCTTCATGGTCACCCGATTGCTGGCGGATTCGGTCCGTCTGTTCGCCACGGCCATTCCCCTGGCGCTCATCACCGGCTGGCCCTACCCCCTCTCCATCGTGGTCATCGGCGTGCTCACGGTCGTCTACACCTACTTCGGTGGGATCAAGGCGGTGGTGTGGGTAGACGCCATGCAGATGGGCCTCTACCTGCTGGGCGCTGCGGTAGCCCTGGTGGCCGTCCAGCTCCTCGTCCCGGACGGGTGGGGTGCGGTCCTGTCGGAGGCGTCCGCCGCCGGGAAGCTGCGGGTCCTCGACTTCTCGTGGAGCCTGAGCACCACGTACACCGTATGGGCCGGCGTGCTGGGTGGCGCATTCCTCACCATGGCGTCCCACGGCACCGACCAGCTCATCGTGCAGCGGCTGCTCACCTGCCGTGACCGGGCGTCGGCCCAGCGGGCCCTGGTGGGAAGCGGCGTGGTGGTGGTCCTCCAGTTCCTCCTCTTCCTGCTGGTGGGCCTGGGGCTGTGGGGATACTACGGCGGGCGTGACTTCGCGTTGCCGGACGAGATCTTCGCCCGCTTCATCGTCGAGGCGCTTCCCCCGGGCTTGACGGGCCTCCTCATCGCCGGGGTGTTCGCCGCGGCCATGAGCTCCCTCTCCTCGTCCATCAACTCGCTGGCGTCCGCCACCGCCTACGACTACTGGGCACCCATCGTGGGCGCCGCGGACGACGAGGAGCGGATCTTCCGAGCGGGTCGGGTCTTCACGCTGGTGTGGGCCGGGCTGCTGGTCGGTGGCGCCATCCTGTTCATTCCTCTCTCCCGGGGAACCTCGGCGGTGGAGGTGGCTCTGGGGATCGCGTCGCTGGTGTACGGCGGGCTCCTGGGCGTCTTCGCCCTGGGTGTCCTCACGGAGCGGGCCGGCGAGGTGGCCGCCATGGTGGGCATCGCCGTGGGCATCGGCGTGGTGACGCTGCTGCGCGACACCATGGCCTATCCCTGGTACGTGCCCACGGGCAGCCTCACCACCTTCGCCGTCGGGTGGCTCGTGGGACACGCGCTGCCGCGGCGGGCACCCGCCGCCGAGGAAGCGTGACGTCTCTCCGTGTCGGCGTGGACGCCGGCGGCACCCATGCCGTGGCGGTGGTGGTGGACCCGTCGGGGCGGGAGGTGGGTCGGGGGAGCGCCCCGGGAGCCGTGGCCAGCGCCGCCTCCGTGGAGGCCGCCGCCGACGCCGTCGCCCGGGCCGCCTCGGAGGCTCTGGCGGCGGCGGGTCGAGCATGGCCCGTCGACGCCCTGTGGGCGGGCGTGGCGGGAGCCGGGTCCGACACAGTCAGAGCTGCCCTTGAAGTAGCCCTGGCGCAAAGGGTCACGGCCCGCCAGCTAGGCGTCGGGACGGATATGGAGGCGGCCTTCGAGAGCGCTTTCGGGCGGGGGCCGGGGATTCTCCTCATCGCGGGCACGGGATCCGTCGCCATGGCACGCGACCGCGACGGGCTCCTCCGGCGCGCCGGCGGGTGGGGACGGGCTCTGGGCGACGAGGGTGGAGGGTACTGGATCGCCATGCAGGCCCTGGGCGCCGTCGCGCGAGCCGAAGACGGTCGAGCGCAGGCCACCGCGCTCCGGGAGGCCGTCCTCCACCGTCTGAGCCTCGACGCTCCCCGGAGCCTGGTGGCCTGGGTGGAGCACGCGTCCAAGGGCGAGGTCGCCGCCTTGGCTCCGACGGTGTTGACCGTCGCGGAGCAGGGGGACCCGGTAGCGGCGTCCATCGCCACGGACGCCGCCGCGGCGCTGCGCAGCCACGTCATCGCGCTCCTCGAGGCGATGGAGCGGGACGGAGCGGCCGAGGACACCTGCGCCCTGGCACTGTCGGGCGGGTTGATCCGGGAGGGAGGGCCCCTCCGTCCCACGCTGGAACGGATGCTTCGGCCGCTGGGCCTTCCCCTGCACCTGGGGCCCCTGGACCCGCCCAGGGGCGCGGCGGAGCTGGCGGCTCGGCTCTGACCCGGGCCTGTCCCGGACGCCGGTGGCCCGGGCTGGCCAGAGTGACATGGCCCGAGGTCAAAGTGACAGAGGGCGTCCCGCCGGATGCGGCGGGATCGTCCGTTCTGGCAGGGATTCCGCGGGCTGGTACTGGCACGGCCGTTGCTCCTCGGGAGGGCGAGTGACGCGTCGCTCCACCCGGCGCTCAGGTCCGGTGGGGCGCGCCCAGCGCAACCATACCATCCCGAGAGGAGGTCACCATGGCCATCACTCGCTATTCGTTCCGGAACCCGTCCGTTGCCCCCTGGCGTGAGCTCGAGGACATGTCGAGCCGCTTGGCCCGTTTCTTCGAGGACAGCCCGTTCCGCTCGCCGGAGAACGGGAGCGCATGGGTACCCTCCGTGAACGTGACGGAGACCAAGGACAGCCTGGTGCTCACGGCCGAGCTTCCGGGCCTGAAGGAGGAGGACGTGTCCGTCGAGTTGGAGAACAACGTCCTCACCATCAGTGGCGAGAAGGCGGAAGAGCGCAGGGAAGGGGAGGAGGAGCGGAAGTACCATGTCTGGGAGCGGAGCTACGGCGCCTTCCGGCGGGCTTTCACGCTCCCTCGCTCCGTGAAGTCCGACGAGATCTCGGCCACGTTCCGCGACGGAGTGCTCACCGTCGACATGCCGAAGGTGTCCGAGGCCAAGGGGCGGCGGATCGAGATCTCCAAGGCCTGATTCCAGGACGGGCGGTAGAGGTGCCCACCGAAGCCCGGCGGCTTCGGTGAGCCTCCCATGCGGGCCGGGGCCATCCCCCCGGCCCGCTCCTTTTGTTCACCACCACCGCTACCCGGGACACCCCGGGGCGCGAGTCCGTCTGTCTTGCAGGAGGGGACCGATTCGACGTAGGATCGGGTAAGCTCTGCGCGCAGTGCTTTCCAGCGATTCCGTCGTGCTCGTCGACTCCGGAGGTTCGTACCATGCCGCCCGTCACCTTCACCCTCAACGGCGCGCCCGTCACGGTGGACGCGCCGCCCGAGATGCCCCTCCTCTGGGTCCTGCGGGACCTCCTGGATCTCAAGGGCACCAAGTTCGGCTGCGGCATCTCCGAATGCGGCGCCTGCACGGTGCACGTGAACGGCCGCACCACCCGGAGCTGTCAGGTCCGCGTGGAGACCCTGGAGGGCGACGACGTCGTCACCATCGAAGGCCTCTCGCCGGACGGCAGCCATCCTCTCCAGCAGGCCTGGAAGGAGTTGGACGTGCCTCAGTGTGGCTACTGCCAGGCCGGGCAGCTCATGGCGGCCGCGTCGCTGCTGGCGAGGAACCCGAGCCCCAGCGACGAGGACATCGACCGGGCCATGGAGCGCAACCTGTGCCGGTGCGGCACCTACGTGCGGATCCGTGAGGGCATCCATCGCGCGGCGGCGTCCATCGCGCAGGATGCCAACCGGGCGGACGGCTCCGGGGAGGAAGCATGAGCACGCACACGGTGGGACGGCGTGAGTTCCTGAAGGTCAGCGCGGTCGCCGGCGGCGGTTTCCTGCTGTCGAGCTACTTCGGGGGCTTCGGAGTGAAGGATGCCGAGGGGAGCATCGTCGACTTCGTCCCCAACGGGCACGTGCGCATCGAGCCGGACGGCCGGATCACGGTGATGGCCCAGAATCCGGAGATCGGGCAGGGTGTGAAGACCATGCTGCCCATGCTCGTCGCCGACGAGCTGGACGTGGCCTGGGCCGACGTCAACGTAGAGCAGGCCGACCTGGATACGGACCTCTACGTTCGTCAGTTCACCGGTGGGAGCACCGCGGTGCCGACGCACTGGCTTCCCATGCGGCGGGCGGGCGCCGCGGCGCGTTGGATGCTGGTTCAGGCCGCCGCCGAGACCTGGGGCGTGCCCTCCTCCGACCTGGAGACCGACGCCGGCGTGGTGCATCACCGGGCCACCGGGCGCAGCCTCACCTACGGTGCGCTCGCGGAGCGGGCGGCCCGCATCACCCCGCCGGATCCCGAGTCGGTTCCCCTGAAGGAAGCCAGCGAGTTCGACATCATCGGGACGCCCGTGGGGAACGTCGACATCGACGGCATCGTCACGGGAACGACCACCTTCGGCATCGACTTCACGGTGCCCGGGATGGTCTACGCCGTGTTCGAGAAGTGCGCGGTGCCGGGAGGGCGGGTCGTCAGCGCCAACGTGGACGAGGTGATGGCGCAGCCCGGCGTGCAGCGTGCGTTCGTCGTCGAGGGCACGGACAACCTCCTCGGGCTCCGTCCGGGCGTGGCCATCGTCGGAGACAACTGGTGGCTCGTGAACCAGGCGCGGGAGAACGTGCTCCGTGTGGAGTGGGACGAGGGAGAGACCGCGTCCCAGAGCAGCGAGGGATTCCAGGCGGAGGCCAACCGGCTCTTCGAGCGGCGCCCCGCCATGAGCCTGCGGAGCGACGGCGACGTGGAAGCGGCCCTGAACGGTGCCGCGCATCGCATCCAGGCGGATTACATGTACCCGTTCCTGGCGCACGCGCCGCTGGAGCCGCAGAACTGCACCGCCCACTTCCGGGACGGTCACCTGGAGCTCTGGGCGCCCACGCAGACCCCGGAGAGCGGGCGGGCCCTGGCCGCGGAGGTGCTGGGCATCTCCGAGGACGACATCACCCTGCACCTCCTGAGGATGGGGGGTGGGTTCGGACGCCGTCTCCGGAACGACTACCTGGCGGAGGCCGCGTGGATCGCCAAGGAGATGGGTGTCCCGGTGAAGGTGCTCTGGACGCGTGAAGACGACATGACCCGGAGCTTCTACCGGCCCGCCGGCTACCACCGCCTCGAGGGTGGGGTGGACGAGGCGGGGCGGTTGGTGGCCTGGCGCAACCACTTCGTCTCCTTCGGCTCGGGGGAGCGCTTCGCGGGCAGCGCCAGCGTGGGCGACTCCGAGTTCCCCGCCGGGGCCGTGCCGAACATGGAGATGGGCGCCAGCCTCATGCCCCTGGGCGTGCCCACCGGGCCCCTGCGGGCGCCGGGCAGCAACGGGTTGGCTTTCGTCTATCAGAGCTTCATCGACGAGCTGGCGCACGCGTCGGGCGCGGATCCGGTCCAGTTCCGTCTGGATCTGCTGGACGCCGCCGGCCCGGACACCGCCATGGACGCGAGCCGCATGCGCGCCGTGCTGGAGCGGGTGGCCGAGCTCTCGGGCTGGGGTCGCACCGACCTGCCCCGAGGGACGGGGATGGGCGTGGCGTTCCACTTCAGCCACCGCGGATACGTGGCCGAGGTGGTACGCGCCAGCGTGAGCCAGGCCGGAGACGTCACCCCGGAGAAGGTCTGGGTGGTGTGCGACTTCGGTCGGCACATCATCAATCCGCTGAACGCGGAGAACAACATCCAGGGTGCCGTCATCGAGGGACTCTCCCACGCCATGGGACAGGAGCTGGTGGTGGAGGCGGGCGCCATCCGCCAGACCAACTTCGACCAGTACCCCATGATGCGCGTGGACGAGATTCCCGAGATCGAGGTCCACTACATCGAGAGCGACAACGAGCCCTCCGGTCTGGGAGAGCCACCCCTGCCGCCTCTGATCCCGGCCCTGTGCGGGGCCATCTTCGCGGCCACGGGGCAGCGGGTAAGGTCACTCCCGCTCTCCAAACACGATCTCAGCTGGAGCTGACGCTCCGCGGAAGCCTCGACCTATGAGACTCGCATTCCATGGGCGGACCATCGCGCTCGTCGCGGTGGTCCTCGGATGGACCGCGTCCCCCGTCCTCGGGCAGGATCAACGGGACCTCTACCGCATCGACGCCGTCCGCGTGGACGAGGCCCCGCGCCTCGACGGCATCGTGGACGAAGCGATCTGGCAGGTGGCGGAGGTGATGGACGCCTTCGTGCAGCAGGAGCCGGACGAGGGGGCGCCCGGGTCCGAGCGGACCGAGGTCCGGATCATCTATGACGCGGAGCACGTCTACTTCGGCATCCGCGCGTACGACGCGACCCCGGGGGCGGTGACCGCCACGGAGATGCGCCGGGACTCGGATCGGATCCTGGAAGAGGACAACATCCAGATCATCCTCGACACGTTCATGGATTCCCGCTCCGGGTACATGTTCGTGACGAACCCGCTGGGGGCGAAGCTCGACCAGCAGGTCTTCAACGAGGGTGAGGGCGGAAGGCCCGGGATGGTGTCGTCCAACATCAACAGGGATTGGGACGGCATCTGGCACGTGGAGGCCCGCCGCACCCCCGACGGATGGAGCGCCGAGATCGCCATCCCCGTGGTCACCCTCCGGTTCCCCGATCGCGACGTCCAGCGATGGGGCATCAACGTGATGCGCAACATCGGGCGGAAGAACGAGCAGTCGTACTGGGCGCCCATTCCCAAGGCGTACGGCATCACCAGGGTGAGCATGGCCGGATCTCTGGACGACCTCCAGTCGCTGGACCGGGGCACGGACCTCCGGGTGAAGCCGTTCGCGGTGGGTGGAGCGCAGCGCGTGGCCGAAGGCCCCGTCCACGAGGACTCGTTTCAGCGGGAGGTGGGCGTCGACGTCCGTTACGGCGTCACCGCCAGCCTGAACCTGGACGTCACGGTCAACACGGACTTCGCTCAGGCGGAGGTGGACGACCAGCAGGTCAACCTGACCCGGTTCCAGCTCTTCTTCCCGGAGAAGCGGGAGTTCTTCCTCGAGAACGCCGGCCAGTTCAACGTCGGCTCCACCGCGTCCACCCATCGCTACGCCGACCTCTTCTTCAGCCGCAGGATCGGCCTGTC
>CAYGKI010000132.1:6751-8505 GCA_964350235.1 uncultured Gemmatimonadaceae bacterium
ACGGGGGCGAGGCGGTGCCCGTGATCGGAGGCGCGCGCCTGACCGGAAGCGTGGGGCGAAACGCCATCGCCATCATGGACGTGCAGACGGAGGCGGCTTTCGGCCGTGAGGCGGAGAACTTCCTGGTCGCCCGCTACAGCCGGGACGTCCTGGACCGCTCACGCATCGGCGCCATCTTCGTCAACCGTGAGGAGATGGGCGGTCCGCACTACAACCGGACCTTCGGCCTGGACATGCTGGTGGCCCCGGTGCGGGACATCACGGTCTCGGGCTTCCTGGCCCGGACGGCGACCCCGGGGCTCGACGGCGACGACATGGGTGGGTACGTCAACGCCACCTGGCTGAGCAGCACCGGGCGGATCTACGCCGAGTACGCCGATCTCCAGGAGAACTTCAATCCCGAGGTGGGATTCGTGCCCCGGCGTGGGATCCGCACGTCCAAGATCCACTTCGAGCGTAATCCCCGACCCGGCGTCCTGGGCATCCGCGTCATGTCGCCCATGTACAACTTCACCTACACCACGGATCAGGCGGGTCGGCTCGTTTCCCGCCGGAACCACTACATGGTGGGAACGCGGTTCGAGAACGGGGCCTATCTGAACCTCTGGTACAACGACAATTTTGAGCGGCTGGACCGTCCCTTCACCCTCCGCTCGGGCGTGGTCGTGCCGGAGGGCTCGTATCGGTTCGGCGATTGGCGCTTCTCCTTCGACAGCAATCCCGCCCGCCGCGTCTACTATGGCGTCGCCTTCGCGCCCCAGTCCTTCTACGACGGCGACCGGACGGACTACAGCGGCTCCCTGGGGTTCCGGGTGAGCAGCCGACTCTCCGCGCAAGCGCGGTATCAGCGGAACGAGGTGGACCTGCCCGCGGGAGCCTTCGACGTGAACCTCGCGTCCGTGGGCGTGGACCTGGCCATGTCGCCCACCATGACGCTCCGCACGCTCACCCAGTACAACTCGTCCACGGATCAGTGGGGCGCCAGCGCGCGCTTCCGTTGGACCTACAGCCCGGGCAGCGACCTCTTCATCGTGTTCGACGAGGTGCGGAGGGATCCCGTGGGGCTCACCGAGTTCCGCGACCGGCGCTTGATTCTGAAGCTGACCCACCTGCTGTCCGGCTGAGGCCACGCCCGACCGGGATGCCCGCCGCCGGGTGAGGCCCCCCGGGCGCGGATCCAGGGCGATGACCGGGGGGCTCGGCTCCGAGCGCGTCCGGCAAGCATTCGGCTAATCGCTGCCGCCGCCCGCCAACACTTCCTGGAGGGCCGTGAGCAGCTCCTCGTCGTTTGCGGCGCGCAGCGGGCCTTCCGTGAGCCCGGGCGGCGCGCCGCCCGGTCCCACGACCTTGCCTCCCGCCTCCTGGATGATGACCACCCCGGCGGCGATGTCCCAGGGCATGAGGATCTCCTCCCAGAACGCGTCCAGCGCTCCCTCGGCGAGATAAGCCAGGTCCAACGCCGCCGAGCCCGCCCGCCGGATGCCGGAGGCCGACTTGAGCACGCGCTCGAGCTGGCCCAGATACTCGGGGAGGAGCTCCAGGCGCTTGAAGGGAAATCCGGTGCCCACCAGGGCGTGGAGAAGGGGCCGGGGGCTGGAGACCGAGATCCGGCGCCCGTTCTTGAAGGCCCCCTGGCCTCGGGCCGCCCACCAGCGCTCGCCGGTGGATCCGCTGGCCACCACACCCACCTCGGGTCGGCCGTCCACCCACACGGCCACCGAAGCCGCGTACATGGGGTGACCGTGGAGGTAGTT
>CAYGKI010000133.1:0-8442 GCA_964350235.1 uncultured Gemmatimonadaceae bacterium
TCCGTCCCTTTCCCGTAAGGAGGGCGAGGCCCTCCGGCTCGCTCTGGAGGGACCTCAGAGGGGGTGGGGGACGGAGGACATCGCCCGGAGGGTCGGGCTCACCCGGCCGCACGTCAGCGTGAGGCTCGGTGCCCGGGGGCTCCCGTCCCTGGGGCACCTCCTCATCTGGAGCCGGATGCTCCATGCGGGCCGCTGGCTCGCGGAGCCCGGCCGCTCCGCCGAGAGCGTGTCCCGGCAGCTGGGCTACTCCAGCGGGTCGGCATTCCGGAGGGCCCTGAAGAACTACGTGGGCGCCACACCCACCGCGGTGGTGGAAGGAGGGGGCCTACGGGTGGTGCTGGAACGGTTCGTCGATGCGTGCGATCTTCTCATCGAGCCCGGGCGCATGCCGTCCGTGGCGTGATGCCCGAGCCATGAACCTCAGCCCCATCCCGAGATGAGAGAGTTCACCGACCGAGAAGGACGTACCTGGGAAGCCCTCGTGGGGGAGGAGTCCGGGACGGACTACAAGGGCCGCTATTTCATGGTCCTGCGGCCCACCGACGCCCCGCAGCGGGAGTACCGGCTGGAGGACATCCGCTGGAATACCGAGCGCACGGCGGAGCGTACCCTGGAGACGATGTCTGAGGTGGAGCTCCGCCGCCGCCTCAGGTCCGCCGTGGGCAGGGGAGAGCTGGCGAGCAGCTGATGCCGCCCGGGGCGGGGGTCAGCCTCCGCCCGCCTCGTCCGCTCGAGGAATGACGATCCACTGTCCGGCGAAGACGTTGTTGGCGTCCACGCGGGGATTGGCACCCATCAATTCCTCGAGGGAGACGCCGTAGCGTCGGGCGATCAGCGTGAGATTCTCCCCAGACGTCACCCGGTGGCGTCCCGCGCCGGAGCCGGGAGGACCCTCCGCGGGCTCCGCCACCCAGGCGACCCTCGTGCCCAGCCGGGACCCCGGGAGGCCACGGGTGAAGGAGGCGAGCCGGGCACCGATCTGGTTCTCCACGGCCTTGGCTCGGGCCACCGAGGGCGCTCGGTTGAGTAGGATGGAGAACGCCAGGCGCTCGCCGTCGGCGGCGCGCACCAGCCCACTGAGGGCCGAAACCCGCTCGATGGTCCCGGTCTTGGCCCGGAGATTCCCGGCCGCTGCCGTGCGGTACATGCGGCCGAGCTCGCGTGGCCGCCCCGCTTCCGGCAGCGATGCCCAGTACTGCGCCCACGCGGGGCGGTGCGCCATGGCCTCGAACAGGCCGACGAACTGCCGGGCCGAAACACGGTTCCCCGCGGACAGGCCGGAGCCGTCCACGAGGACGACGCCAGTGGTGTCGAGGCCGAGGCCCGCGAGCGTCGCGCGAACGGCCGCGCTGCTGGCGCGGATGGAGCCCACACCTTCCACCGCGCGGCCCACGGATCGGAACACCAGCTCCGCGAACAGGTTGTGGCTGTGCTTGTTGATGACCTCCAGGTAGGCCTGCAGAGGCTCCGACTCGTACCGCGCCAGGGTGCGCAGTCCTCGCTTGCCCGCGAACGGGGCCGAGACACGGGGTAGGGCGGAGCGTCCGGGGCGATCCACCTTCCTGACGTCGCCCCGAAGCGTCACGCCGCGTTCCTCCAGAAGCGCCCGGAACACCGACGCGGTGAACGTCGTGGGATCTGCAACGGTGAGCTGACGCCACACGTCCCGAACCCCGGCACCGATGGTGCCTTCGACGCGTACCGGATCCATGGGATCGTCCCGGATGACCGCCACGCGCGGCTGCCGCCCCGCTACGGTCTCGGCGACGTTCAGCACGTCCATGCCGGCGTGGTCGGGGATCGTCTGGATGGTGGGTGGAACCCCAACCGCGGACGGCACGATCCGGACGGAAACCACGTTCTCGTTGAACGACAGGGCCGATACCGCGGCACTGAAGTGATCGTTGAGGTCCCGCGGATCCCAGCCCTCGGGCCTGAGGGGGCCGGGCAGGAAGGAGGCGTCGGCCACCAGGTCCCCCTGGACCTCCCGGATGCCCAGCGCCTCCAGCTCGTCGATGAGGCCGTGGAAGACCGCGTCGCGCCGGCCGTGGAATCGGTTCGAGATCCCGGGGTCGCCCGTGCCGTAGAGGATGAGATCCCCATGGAGCACCCCGTCGGTCACCACCCCGTCGGTCATGAGGTAGGTGAGGAAGCGGTAGTCCGGCCCCAGGGTCTCCAGCGCCGCGGCGGTGGTCAGCAGCTTGACGTTGGAGGCCGGAGCCAGCGGTGCGTCGGGATTCACGGCGTAGAGCGTGTCTCCCTGGTCCAGGGAGACGACGAGGACCCCCCACTCCGCGTCGCGCCACGAAGAGCCCAGGAGGAGGCGGTCCAGGCCGTCCCGCAAGGCCAGGGTCGCCGGCGATACGGACGTGACCACGTCCGTCGCCCGGGCGTCGAAGTCCGTTGGCGACTCCTGTCCTGATGCGCCCACGGTGGCCAGGAGCACCATGGCCGCTCCCGCACACGTGAGGCCGAGGGTCTTCACGATCCTCACGAAGCGTCGAGCCCTCGCCCCCGGGTGGGGGTCAGGCGTGGAGGGGTGCGGGTCCCCCTTCGGGGACGCAGTCGGTGCAGTAGCCGGAAAGCTCGAAGCGGTATCCGACCACCGTGAAGTTGTGAGCGCGCTCTCGAAGGTCGTCGATCTCGTCCTGCGGCAGCTTCCCGGGGAGGTCCGTCACCCGCCCGCACGCCAGGCAGCGCGCGTGATGGTGGGGGTCGGTCCGTCCGTCGTATCGGGACGAGGCGTCGGTGTACGTGAGCTTGATGGCGAGCCCGCAGCCCACCAGCGTCTCGAGGCTCTTGTAGACGGTCGCCAGCGAGATGGATGGCAACTCCCGTCGCACCGCGACCAGGACCTCGTCGGCGGTGGGGTGCGAGTCCGTGCTGGCCAGGTATCGGTACACGGCGGCACGCTGCTCCGTGAACCGCTGACCGCTGGCCTCCAGGGCCTCGCGGAGCACGGCCTCGGTGGCCTCCGGAGTCGTATCGATGTTCTGTTCTTCCTTCATCCGTCGCGCCTTCCTGAACGGAAACGGGTATCCTTCAGTCTACATGTCCGCGCGAGACAGTGTCAACAACGTAAACACCGACGATAGCGAGTCTTCCGATGCCTCGACCCGCCCGAGCCGACGAGCCCATCCTCACCTTGGAGCCCCTGGTGAGCGCCATCCGGTCCGGACTCGAGGACGCGGGGTGGAGCCTGTCCGGGCTCCAGAAGACGAGCCACGAGTTCGAGGGCCGGTGGAAGGGCGAATCCACACGCAGCGCCTACCTTTTCTTCCATAGGGAGGAGCTGGACGAGCCCGTGAGCATCGATGTGTATCTCGACGAGACGAGCCGAGGGCTCACCGGAAATCTGGCCCTCGCCGTGGATCTCCGGGACCTGGGAGACCAGCGGGCCACCCCCGAGTTGCTCTCCGTGCTTCGCGACCTTTGCATGGCGCATCTCCCCGAGGCGTACCGTACCCCGGTCAGCCTCCGGTTCCGCCTGCGGGACGCCTCCACGTCCGTCGAGGACGCCGAGGGCGAGGTCCGCTTCAAGCTCGTGGTACCCAGGTCGGCCCTGGAGCGTGGGGCCAGTGCGGTGGAGGCGCTGGCCGGTGTCAGCGCCAGGGCCTTCGAAGCACTCCTGGGCGAGTCCGTCCTCAGAGAGGTCATGTACCGCTCGTGACCGTAGGCCGATACCCGTCCTGAAGCAGACGGAGGCCATTGAAGACGACGACGACAGTGCTGCCCTCGTGGCCGATGACCCCCGTCGTCAAACCGATGAGCCCGAATCCGGCGAGGATGACGAGCGTGACCATCACCGCCAGGGCGAAGATCAGGTTCTGGCGGACGATGCGGCGGGTGCGGTAGCTGAGGTCGACGGCGTGCGCCAGCGCCCCCAGATCCTCACCGAGCACCACGATGTCCGCGGTCTCCAAAGCCACGTCGGATCCCGCTGCGCCCACGGCGATCCCCAGATCCGCCGAGGCCAACGCAGGGGCATCGTTCACGCCGTCCCCGATCATGGCCACGGGGCCATGAGCGCGGCGGAGCGCCTCGATGACGCTGGACTTCTCATCGGGAAGGAGCTCGGCATGGATCTCGGACATGCCCACCTCCCGCCCGATGGCCCGGGCGGTGGTGTGCGCGTCGCCCGTGAGCATGGCCGTCTGGGCGATGCCCCGGCGAGCAAGGGCCTCCACCACCTGGCGAGCGCCCTCTCTGGGGGTGTCGGCGATGGCGATCACGCCGGCATGACGCCCGTCCACGGCCACATACACCGGGGTGGCGCCTTCAAGACCATCCTGGAAGAGGCCCGAGAGCTGCTCGGGGACCGCCGATCCCACCTCGTCCTCGATCCAGGATCTGCGGCCCACCAGGACCTCCAGTCCCTCCACGCGGGCCTTGACGCCATGCCCCGGAGACGAGTCGAAGCCGTTGGGGTCGGGGATGCGGCACCCCCGGCGCTCGGCCTCCCGGAGAATGGCCGAGCTCAGCGGATGCTCGGATCGAGCCTCGGCGGCCGCGGCCAGGGTCAGAAGGTGCGTGTCGGGGGCTTCGTCGCCGTCCCCACCCACGCCCGCCGGCACCGGAAGGTCCTTCCACGGCCGAACCGCAACCACCTCGGGGCGCCCTCTGGTGAGCGTGCCGGTCTTGTCGAAGGCCGCCACGCGTATGGTGGCCAGGGCGTCGAGGTGGGCGCCTCCCTTGAACAGGATCCCGTGGCGGGCGCCGTTGGACACTGCCGAGACCACGGTCGCCGGGATGGAGATGACCAGCGCGCACGGTGACGCCACCACGAGAAGGGTCATGCCCCGATAGAGGGCGTCGTGGAAGGACCACCCCAGGAACAGCCACGGGATGAGGATGGCCACCGCGGACCCTACGATCACGGCGGCCGCGTATCGCCCTTCCAGTCGCTCGATCCAGCTCTGGGTGGGCGCCCTCGCCTCCTGGGCCTGCTCCACCAGGGCGATGACCCGGGCCAGCTGCGTGTCGCTGGCCGGGCGGGTCATGCGGACGTCCATGGATCCGCCACGGTTCAGGGTGCCCGCAAAGACCTCGTCGCCCTCCTCTTTCCGAACGGCGGTGGCTTCGCCGGTGAGCGTGGACTCGTCGACATGGGACGCGCCGTCCACCACGTCTCCGTCCACGGGGATGCGCTCTCCCGGGCGGACCCGCACCACCGTTCCGGGCTCCAGCTCGTCCAACGGAACCATGCGCTCGCTGCCGTCGTCCCCCACCACGGCCGCCTGCTCCGGCCTGAGCTCCATGAGCGCGCGGATGGACCGGCGTGTCCTTCCGAACGCGAACGTCTCCAGCGTGTTGCCCAGCGAGAAGAGAAACAGGAGGATGGCGCCCTCCACCCAATGACCCACCACGGCGGCACCCGCCGCGGCGATGAGCATGAGGAGATCGACATCGAGGTGCAGGCGCCGCAGCGCCTTGCCCGTCCGGAGAAAGCTCTCCCACCCGCCCGCCACGTACGCCAGGACCAGGCTGGGGAGCGCGGCGGAGGCCAGGCCGAGGTGGGGCAGGGCCCACCCGGCGACGGTCGCCGCGAAGCAGAGCGCGGTGGACGCGGCCTGCGGCTTCCAGTGCTGATGCTCGGGGGAATTGGATGCGGTGGATGACGACGACATGGCGACTCTTATCAAGAATGATTCTTGATAAGGTACCCCACTCTGGCACGAACTCAACCTCCGGGTCCCGGCGTCGCCCCGCCACCCGTGTCGCCGAGCGCGCCGTCGATCCCTTGCCTCGGGCGGCCCAGGTGGCAGATTGGGCGCAACGCCGCCGGGGCGAGCCCGGGGGAACGCCGACCCAGCCAGAGAGACCATGAGCCAGGATTCCGGAGCGCTCGACGACCTCCTACACGAAGACCGCCGCTTCGCGCCACCCGAGGGATTCGCGGAAGGGGCGGTCCTCTCCGACTCCGGCATCTGGGACGAGGCGGCCCGCGACCGTGAAGCGTACTGGGCCGGCTGGGCGGAATCGCTGGAGTGGACGCGTCCCTGGGATCAGGTCCTGGAGTGGACGCCTCCTCACGCCAAGTGGTTCCTGGGCGGCCGGCTCAACGTGGCACGGAACTGCCTGGATCGGCACGTGGAGGCTGGCCGGGGTGGCCGCACGGCGTTGCTCTGGGAGGGTGAGCCCGGCGATCGGCGGACCTACACCTACGAAGAGCTCCGGGACGAAGTCTGCCGCTTCGCCAACGCCCTGGAGGGGCTGGGGGTGGAGAAGGGGGATCGGGTCACCATCTACCTTCCCATGATTCCGGAGGCCGCCGTAGCCATGCTCGCCTGCGCGCGCATCGGGGCCATCCACTCCGTCGTCTTCGGGGGCTTCAGCCCGAGCTCGCTGTCCGATCGGAACAACGACGCCGAGTCCAAGGTGCTCATCACCGCCGACGGCGGGTGGCGTCGCGGCGAGGTCGTCCCGCTGAAGAAGAACGCGGACGAGGCGCTGGAGACTTCGCCCACGGTTCAGCACGTGGTGGTGGTGCGGCGCGGGGGCGTGCTCTCCGAGCGCACCGATCCCGGGATGGTGGAAGGCCGCGACCGGTGGTACCACGAGCTCGTGGACGGTGCCTCCCGGGAGCACGAGGCCCCGGCCATGGACGCCGAGGATCCGCTGTTCATCCTCTACACGTCCGGGACCACCGGGAAGCCCAAGGGCGTGGTCCACACCACGGGTGGCTATCTCACGCAAGTCTACGCCACCACGCGCTCCGTCTTCGACCTGCGCGACGACGACGTCTACTGGTGCACCGCCGACGTGGGCTGGATCACCGGTCACAGCTACATCGTGTACGGGCCTCTGGCCAACGGCGCACAGGTCGTCATGTACGAGGGAGCCCCCGACTTTCCGGACAGGGGTCGCTTCTGGGACATCTGCGCTCGATACGGTGTCACCATCTTCTACACGGCGCCCACCGCCATCCGGGCGTTCATGGGGTGGGGCGAGTCGTGGCCGGCGAAGCACGATCTCTCTTCCCTCCGGGTTCTGGGCACCGTGGGTGAGCCCATCAATCCCGAGGCCTGGATGTGGTACCACCGGGTCATCGGTGCCGAGCGTTGTCCCATCGTGGATACGTGGTGGCAGACGGAGACCGGCGCCATCATGATCACACCCCTCCCGGCGCTGGTGGAGACGAAGCCGGGCACCGCGACGAAGGCGTTCCCGGGGATCGACGCCACCATCCTCGACGCGCAGGGCAACGAGAGCCGCTCGGGCTTCCTGGCCATCCGCTCCCCCTGGCCGTCCATGCTGCGGACCATCTGGGGTGACGACGACCGGTACCGCGCCACCTACTGGTCCAAGTGGCCCGACACGTATTTCCCCGGAGACGGGGCGAAGCTGGACGAGGACGACTACTTCTGGATCCTGGGACGGGTGGACGACGTCCTCAACGTGGCGGGCCATCGCATCGGGACCATGGAAGTGGAGAGCGCGCTGGTGGACCACGATGCCGTGGCGGAAGCCGCGGTGGTGGGAAAGAAGCACGCCATCAAGGGCCAGTCCATCGCCGCCTTCGTGACGTTGAAGGAAGGCTACGAGGGTACCAAGGAGCTCATGGCGGACGTCCGTGACCACGTGGGCGCCCTCATCGGCGCCATCGCCAAGCCGGAGGTGGTGGTGTTCACCGCGGACCTGCCCAAGACCCGCTCGGGGAAGATCATGCGGCGGCTCTTGCGGGATATCGCCGACGGGCACGTGGTGGGCGACACGACGACCCTGGCCGATCCCGCCGTGGTGGAGCGGGTCAAGGGGCGGTACGAAGAGGAGGGCGTGGACTAGCGGTCCGGCCTCGCGGGAGGGGCGCCGGCGCTCGGCGCCGCCCCTCCCGGGGCATGCGGCGGTCCGGGAGGCTTCAGCCGGCCAGCGGGTCCGGCGTGGGGGGCGCCTTGCGTTCCCGGTCGGCCGCCGGCTTCTCCCGGATCTTCCGTGCGGGCACCCCCACGTAGACCCAGTGCGGCTCGGTGTCCTTGGTGAGAATGGACCCGGCGCCGACCATGGAGTCCTCGGCCACGGTGGTCCCGGCGAGGATGGTGGCGTGATAGGTGATGCGCGCGCCGGCGCCGATACGCGTGACGGGCGTGCTCACGATGCGCCCGTCGACGATGTCGTGCGAGTGGGAGTAGACGTTTGCGAAGTCCGACACCGAGGCTCCGTTCCCGATCTCGATGCCGCCGCGGTCGTCCAGGAGGACGTGCCGGTGGATGACGACGTTGTCCCCCACGTGCAGGTTGTAGCCGAAAGAAAGCCGCACGTACGCGAACGCCTTGAAGTTGGCTCCGCAGCTGGCGAACACGTGAGGCGCCAGAATCCGGCGGAACCGGACGCCCAGCGCCACGTTCTCACCCAGCGGGCTCCGATCGAACATCTCCCAGAGCCAGATGAGGGGCTTGCGCGGGGCGTACCGCTCCAGGTCGATGTCCTCGTAGTACTCGGGCT
>CAYGKI010000134.1:0-2881 GCA_964350235.1 uncultured Gemmatimonadaceae bacterium
GGTCTTCGGGAGTGGAATCGGGGGCATCTCCACGTTCGAGGAGCAGCACAAGAAGCTCCTCGAGCAGGGCCCGAACCGGGTCAGCCCGTTCTTCATTCCCATGTTCATCCCGGACATCTCCGCGGGCCTCATCTCCATGAGATGGGGCCTGCGAGGTCCGAACTACGCGACGGTGTCCGCGTGCGCCTCTTCCGCGCACGCCATCGGGGACGCCGCTCGCCACATCCGGTACGGTGACGCCGACGTCATGGTGGCGGGAGGGGCCGAGGCCACCATCACGCCCATGACCTTCGCCGGCTTCTCGTCCATGAAGGCCCTGTCCACGCGCAACGACGATCCGGCCGGCGCCAGCCGTCCGTTCTCCGCGGATCGGGACGGGTTCGTCATGGGCGAAGGCGCCGGCGCCCTGGTGCTGGAGTCGTTGGAGCACGCCCAGGCGCGCGGGGCGGAGATCCTGGCGGAGGTGGCCGGCTACGGGCTCTCCGGGGACGCCTACCACATCACCGCGCCACCGCCGGGAGGCGAAGGTGCCCAGGCCGCCATGCGCATGGCGCTGAGCAACGCGGGCGCCTCCGCCGACGACGTGGATTACGTCAACGCCCACGGGACCTCGACCATGGCGGATGCCATCGAGACCCACGCCATCAAGCAGGTGCTCGGGCCCCGCGCCCACGACATCGTGGTCGGCTCCACCAAGTCGGCTACGGGGCACCTCCTGGGCGCTGCTGGCGCCCTGGAGGCCATCGTCTCCATCCTGGTGACCAGGACAGGCGTCATTCCGCCCACAATCAACTTCCAGGGTCCGGATCCGGCGTGCGATCTGGAGTACGCCCATGGCGGGCCCGTGGAGCGATCCGTGGACCTGGTCCTGTCCAACTCGTTCGGCTTCGGAGGGCACAACGTCTGTCTCGCCCTCCGCAAGTGGGCCTGACCGCAGGGCGAGCCCGGAGCGTGAGGGTCGGGACGGGGTACGACTCACACCGGTTCGACGCCGACCGTCCGCTCATCCTGGGCGGCGTCCGGATCCCGGACCATGCGGGGCTGACGGGCCACTCGGATGGCGATGCCCTGGCCCATGCTGTCATCGACGCGGTGCTCGGCGCGGCCGGCGCGGGGGACGTGGGCGCGCTCTTTCCCCCCAGTGATGATCGGTGGAAGGGAGCCGAGTCCATCGACCTTCTGCACCGCGCCATCGAGGTCCTCCTCGGCAACGGATTCCATGTGGTCAACGTCGACGCCACGGTGGTGTGCGAGAGCCCGCGTGTCGGACCGCACGTGGACGCCATGCGCCAGCGGCTGGCGGACGCCATGTCGGTCCCGTCCGGTGCCGTGTCGGTGAAGGGGAAGACCAATGAGAAGATGGGCTGGATCGGACGCGGCGAGGGGATTGCCGTGCATGCCGTCGCCCTCGTCGAGGCGCTGGGCTCCTCGGAGATCTGACGGGATCGGCGCACAGGCTCCGGGAAGCGCATGAGGGACCTGCTCGAGTGGATGCTCGGCATCCCGGACGGCCTGGCCTACCTGCTCCTCGGCCTCGGCGCGGCCGTGGAGAACATCCTGCCGGCCATCCCCGCGGATACCTTCGTGGCGTTGGGAGGCCTTCTCTCGGCGCTGGGCACGCTGGACGCACGGATCATCTTCCTCGTGACCTGGGCATGCAACGTGGCCTCCGCCCTCGTGATGTACCGCATCGGGTACACGCACGGTCAATCGTTCTTCCAGGAAGGATTCGGCCGGAGGTTCCTGGCGCCCCACCAGATGGAGCGCATGAGCGCCTTCTACGAGCGTTGGGGCCTCTTCGCCATCTTCTTCACCCGGTTCCTCCCGGGGCTGCGGGCCATCGTGCCCGTGTTCGCGGGCGTCACCCTCAACGGCTTCGTTCCGGTGGCCATCCCTCTGGCCGTGGCGTCGGCCATCTGGTACGGCGGGCTGGTGTGGCTGGGTGCCTTCGCGGGACGGAACCTGGAGCTCCTTTCCTCGCTTCTCGGGCGCCTCAACGAGACGCTGGCCCTGGTGGCGCTCGCACTGGGCGCCCTCATCGCGGTCTGGTGGTGGCGGACCAGGAACCCGCCCGATGCGTGAGGTCGAGCGCGCGTTCCGGCTGGATGTCTTCCGGGAGCACATGGTCTTCGAGCGAGGCCTCTCGGAGCGGACGGTGGAGGCGTACCTACGCGACCTGCGCAAGCTGCTGGAACACCTGGAGGAAGAAGAGGTCTCGCGACCGGAGCGGGTGCGCCCGGAGCAGCTCCGCGGGTGGATCTTCTCCATGCGGGAGCGGGGCCTGGCGCCGACGTCCATCCGGAGGGCCCGGTCCGCCGCGCGCACGTATTTCGGGTTCCTGGTGGCGGAGGGCGTGCTCCTCGAAGACCCCACGGAGCATCTCCAGGCGCCACGCGCCCCGAGGAAGCTCCCCGACCATCTCACCGTGGACGAAACCCGGCGCCTCCTGGAGGCCCCGGACCCGAGCCACCACCTCCACTGGCGCGATCGGGCGATCCTCGAGGTGCTCTACGCCTCCGGGATGCGGGTCTCCGAGCTCACCGGCCTCACCCTCTCCCTCGTCGACCTGGACGAAGGCTTCGCGACGGTTTTCGGAAAAGGCGCCAAGGAGCGGTTCGTCCCTCTGGGCGCACCGGCCCTTCGAGCGCTTCGCCGCTACCTCTCCGACGTGCGCCCGGCGTTGGATCGAGGACGAGGGAAGGGTGTGGTCTTCCTCACCGCGCGCGGCCGCCCCATGCGCCGGGAAACGGTCTGGCGGGTGGTGACGAAGGCCGCCGAGCGCGCGGGCATCGACCGCGACGTGTCTCCGCACACCCTTCGACACACCTTCGCTACCCACCTGGTGGAGGGCGGCGCCGACCTGGCGGTGGTCCAGGAGCTC
>CAYGKI010000134.1:2891-8410 GCA_964350235.1 uncultured Gemmatimonadaceae bacterium
CCCACGTCGACCGGACCTACCTGCGCGACGTGCACCGCCGCTGCCACCCTCGGCGCTGATGCGAGAAGCCCCGGCCCGCCATGTGTGGCGAACCGGGGCTCCTTCGACTGTCCCCACGACCGCTCCCGCCGGTCAGGTCACGGCTCGAGCCCTGCAGCGGTTTCCGCCGTCCGGGCCCGTTCGGCCTCGGTGAACAGCTCCGCCTGGGACGTGGTGGTGGTCAGCAGCCGCACCGCCTCGTTCAGGACAGGGTCCCGCTCGCGACGAACCGCCGCCTCGACGCCCAGGTCGTCCATCCGCTGCGCCACGGCGATGCGCACCCGCCAGTCCAGGTAGTCCAGGATCTCCTGCTCCTCGATGAGCGACGCGTCCAGCCCTTCCGCGACGAGTTGATCGGTGAAGCGCTGGAACTCCGCATCGCTCAGGGTGGGATCACCTCCGGCTTCGCGGCGCTGGGCCGCGATCTCGAACCCGTACTCCACCACGCGCTGCGCCAGAGGGAACTCGGCGTCGATGGTCGCGCGGAGGAACTGCTGCTCGGCGGTGGACAGGGTATCGTCCTGCAGCGCCATGTCCGGGAAGATCCCGCCACCGTCCACCAGGGTGCGACCGGCGGGCGTGGTGACGCGCCGGAGCGTGTCCACATCCTCCGCCATGGGCCGCATGTCGCTGTCCCGCTGCCGCTGCAGCGACCGTCCGAGCGGCGTCAGCCAGGACCCGGTGGTGAAACGGAGCCGTCGCCCGTGGGGCAGGGGCATGACGGTCTGGACCACGCCCTTCCCGAAGGTGCGCTGGCCGAGGACCAGGGCCCGATCGTAGTCCTGCAGCGCTCCGGCCAGGATCTCGGCTCCGGAAGCGGTGAACTCGTCCACGAGCACGATGATGGGCAGATCGGGCACCAGCTGCGGCCAGCGGTCCGTGAAGGAGTCGGTGTCCGTCCGCGCGGCCTCACCTCCCGGTGTCCGCTGCACGGTGCTGGCCAGCGTGGACCCCGGCTCCAGGAAGAGGTCCGCCAACATGAGCGACTCGTCCAGGAAGCCCCCGGGGTTCCGCCGCAGATCGATGATGAGCCCTCTGTGCCCCTGCAGCTCCTGAAGGGCCTCGTTCATCTCCCGCGCGGCGTTCCGGGCCACCCGGTCCATCATCACGTAGCCGATCCCGCCGTCCAGGATCCCGTAGCTCACCGCGGGCACGTGCACCTCTTCCCGGGTGATGTCGAAGGTGAACGGCTCGTCGTACCCTCGCCGCTTGATGTCCACGTTCACCGAGGACCCGGCGGGGCCGCGAATGGAATCGGCGGTCATGCCGGTGCTCCAGCCCGAGGCGTCGTGCCCGTTGACGCCCACGATGACGTCGCCCACCAGGATGCCCATCTGATTGGCCGGGAAGCCGCGGAACACACCCGTGACGGTCACCTCGTCGTTGAGCAGGGTGATCTGGAGGCCGATACCGGAATAGTTGCCGGTGGTCTCCTCCTCCCATTCGTCGGCTTCCTGGGGCGTGAACAGCTCGGCGTACGGATCGTCGAGGGACGAGATCAGGCCGTCGATGGCCGCTTCCCACAGCAAGGAGTCGTCGAACGCCTCCATGTGCATGCTGGAGATGGCATCGACGGCGGAGCTCAACACCTCGGCCGTGCCCGCCGCGTCCCCGGTGGCGCCGCGGTTCCCCCGCTGGGCCTGCTGGGCGTTGAGTTCCGCGGCTCCCACCGCGAGGAGGAGCAAGACGGCTACGGTGATTCGGTTCTTCATGGAGCGCCCTTTGCGTCGTACGGTGCGAGACGGCTTCTGTAAGACCCCTGGGGGGACGGGTCGTTCCTCACGGTGCGGCGTATGGATACGGACTGCAACACCCGCGCCAAACAGATACCTTTCCGACTTGTCTCACGAACCCGCCGCCCCGCATCGACCCATGCGCTCTGGACACGCCGCGACGCCGCTCCGCGTCGGACTCGCACAGATGAAACCCAGCAAGGCCGACGTCCAGGCCAACCTGGGGCACCTCCGCAGCCTCCTGGAGCGCCACGCGTCGGAGGTGGACGTGCTGCTGCTCCCGGAGACGTGCCTCAGCGGATACTTCCTGGAGGGTGGGGTCGCCGAAGTGGCGCTGACGGCGGAGGCGCTGGTGGAGGGCCTGGGAGCGCCCGGACCCGAGGCGCCGGACGTGGCCCTGGGGTTCTACGAGCGCTGGAACCGGAGGATCTACAACAGCGCCGCCTACCTCGAGCCGCACGGCGCCACCTGGAAGGTCCGTCACGTGCATCGGAAGATGTTCCTGCCCACGTACGGCGTGTTCGACGAGAGCCGGTTCGTGGAGGCCGGCGCCTCCGTGGAGGCGTTCGACACCCGGTTCGGTCGGTTCGGCATGCTGGTGTGCGAGGACGCCTGGCACAGCCTCACCGGGACCATTCTCGCCGTGAGTGGTGCCGAGCTCATCCTGGTACCCAGCGCGTCACCTTCCCGGGATTTTCGGCCGGGCAACGACGGGCGTCCGGCCAACCTCCGTCGCTGGGATCACCTTGCGCCGGGCATGGCGACGGAGCACGGGGTGTTCGTGGCGGTGGCCCAGCTCGCGGGCTCGGAGGGTGGCAAGCTCTTTCCCGGTGGCTCCATGGCGGTGGGTCCCGGCGGCGAGATCCTCGGTCGGGCGCCTCTGTACGAGGAGGGCGTCACCGTGATCTCCATGGACGCGGGGAGCATCGAGCGATCCAGGAGCGCCGCGCCCCTTCTCTCGGACCTGGAGCGCATGCTGCCGCGCCTGGAGCGGTCCCTGCAGCTGGCCCACGACACCGCCGAGTCCCGGCATCGAGGCGACCCGGCCCCCGTCGCGTCGATTCCCTTCGTCGGGCGGCTTTCCGCCGAAGGAGAGGAGCCCGCGGCCGGGGCCAGCGACCTGTCCATGGAGCTCGATCTGGAGCTGGTGGAGCGGACGCTGGTTGAGTTCATCCGGGAGGAGGTCCGGCGCCGGAGGGGCTTCGAGCGGGTGGTGATGGGCGTGTCCGGCGGCGTCGACTCGGCGGTCTCCCTGTTCCTCGCCTGCCGTGCGCTGGGTCCCGAGAACGTGTACGGGTTCCGCCTGCCGTATCGCACGTCGAGCCAGGAGAGTCTCGACCATGCCGCGCTGGCCCTCGACGCCGTGGGCGCCCACGCGCGCACGCTGGAGATCTCGGAGCCCATCGACCGGTACGTGGAGCTGTACGAGCCGGACATCTCGCCCACGAGGAAGGGGAACCTCATGGCCCGCCTCAGGGCCGTCGTCCTCTTCGACCAGTCCGCCAAGCTCCATGCGCTGCCGCTGGGGACGGGGAACAAGAGCGAGCGCCTGCTCGGATACTTCACATGGCACGCCGACGACTCGCCGCCCATCAACCCCATCGGCGATCTCTTCAAGACCCAGGTGTGGGATCTGGCGCGCCATCTGGGGGTTCCCGACGTGATCGTGGACAAGCCCGCCACCGCCGACCTGGTGCAGGGGGTGAACGACGAGGACGAGCTGGGCATCGGCTATCACGCCGCCGATCCCATCCTCCTGGCGCTCCTCAGCGGACACGCGCGCCAGGAGCTGCCGGCCATGGGCTTCGACGCGAGCGCCGTGGACCTGGTCTGGAAGCGGCTGAACTCCACGCACTGGAAGCGGGAGCTCCCGACGGTGGCGGTGCTCTCTTCCAGCGCCATCGGGGCGTTCTATCTGCGGCCCGTGGACTACTGAGATCCAGAGACATGCTCCTCGTCATCGACAACTACGACTCGTTCACGTTCAACCTGGTGCAGCTCCTCGGCGCTCTCGGCGCGGACCCGGTGGTCATCCGGAACGACGAGCGCGACGTCGCCGGGCTCGTGGCCATGGAGCCCGAGCGCGTCGTCATCTCCCCGGGACCGTGCACGCCGGCGGAGGCCGGGGTGAGCGTCGAGCTCATCCGGACGTTGGGCGATCGCGGGACGCCCGTCCTGGGCGTCTGCCTCGGGCATCAGAGCATCGGGGAGGCTTTCGGCGGGAGGACCATACGTGCACGCCGGACCATGCACGGAAAGACGGGCCCCATCCGGCACGACGGGGAAGGGCTCTTCCGGGGGCTTCCCGAGCGGTTCGAGGTGGCCCGGTACCACTCGCTGGTCACCGACGCCGGCGTGCTCCCCGACGTTCTGCGTCCGGTGGCGTGGAGCACGGCGCCGGAGGACGAGGGGGAAGTTCAGGCCATGCGGCACCGAACGCTCCCCATCTGGGGTGTCCAGTTTCACCCGGAATCACTCTTCAGCCAGCACGGATCACGGCTGCTCGAGAACTTCCTGTCGACGTGATGCCCGCCAAGGATCGAGGGCGGCCGCTCCTGGCCCCGTCGTGCGCGCCCCGCCCGGGGTGCCGGGCCGAGGCCGTGGTGGCGGCCGTCGCCTCCGTCTGCCGGGTTGACCCTCACCCCCACGCCCCGGTAGCTTTCTTGGCGTGAATTTTGCATACCCGCGGCACGCGTCAGGCTTCAGAGCGGTCCCGTGAGCGGTCGAGCCCTGGGGGTCATCCCGGCCCGACTCGCTTCCACGCGACTCCACGAGAAGCCGCTCCACCCGATCCTCGGGCGCCCGCTCATCGAGTGGGTCTGGCGACGCGTCTCCGCCATTCCCGCCCTGGACACCGTCGTCGTGGCCACCGATTCGAAGAGAGTGGCCGCGCTTTGTGACGGCCTGGGGGCCCCGGTCGTTCTCACCTCACCCGATCATCCCTCGGGGACGGACCGTGTCGCCGAAGTCGCGAGGCGTCCGGAGTTCCGCGATTACCCTTGGGTGGTGAACATTCAGGGCGACGAGCCCCTGGTGAACGGCGGAGACGTGTCGGAAGCGGTGGCCCTGGTGCGGGACGGAGGCTGGGACGTAGGGACCTGCGCCGCGCCGGTGGGGGACATGGCGTGCTTCCGGGACCCTTCGGTGGTGAAGGTGGCCAGGGGCGGGGACGGCAGGGCGCTCTATTTTTCGCGCGCGCCCATCCCGGCGAGGCGAGACGGCCCTCCTACGGCGGAAGACCTTTCGGGGCCGCCGTTCCTGCGGCATGTGGGCCTGTACGCGTATACGAGGGAAGCGCTCGAGCGGTGGGTGGCCCTGGAGCCGTCCCCGCTCGAGGAGATCGAGCGGCTGGAGCAGCTCCGGGCGCTCGAGGCAGGGATCCGTATCGGGGTGGCCCTCGTGGAGGCCGCCACCCCGGGCGTAGACACCCCGGAGGACGTCGTCCGGGTCGAACGGCAGCTCAGCGCCGCCGGAGCACACACTCAAGCATGACGGGAGCCATGACGGAATCGGCAGAGAGACCCACCAAGTACATCTTCGTCACGGGCGGGGTCGTCTCGTCCCTGGGGAAGGGGATCGCGGCGGCGTCCATCGGGCGGTTGTTGAAGGAGCGCGGGCTCCGGGTGACCCTCCAGAAGTTCGACCCCTACATCAACGTCGATCCCGGGACGCTGTCGCCGTTCCAGCACGGTGAGGTGTTCGTCACCGACGACGGCACCGAGACGGATCTGGATCTGGGGCACTACG
>CAYGKI010000135.1:0-8377 GCA_964350235.1 uncultured Gemmatimonadaceae bacterium
GGGGCGTTGGCCGTGGTGAACAGGTACACCCGGTCGTTGGAGTGCTTGTAGATGAAGATGTTGTGGAAGCCGCCGGGCATCTCCGGCTCACGGATGCGCGCCACCTCTTCCACCGTGCTGGGGTCCGGCAGCCCGGTGACGTCCAGGATGACCGCGCCCAGGTCGGAGTTGGGGCCACCCTGTCCGAACTGGAGGGACTGGACCGCGTAGTAGCGGTCGTTCCACTTGAAGTGCTTCGTGTCCATCCCGCCCGTGGGCAGGTGGAGATCCTGGTTCTCGATGCGCCACTCGTAGATGAGCTCCGGGTTCTCCGGGTCCTCGAGGTTGATGATGTCGAGGCCCTTGGGGCCCACGGGTCCGTACTGCATCCGTGCGACGTAGGCGAAAGGCCGGTGCATCTCCTGCTCGAGCTCCATGTCCGCCACGGACAGGCGGGGACCGAGAGGGATGTGGCCGAGCACCTCGATGTTGTCGCTGCCCCGCTGGAGGGGAGACCAGGGGAGGGCCTGGGCCGCCAACGGCGCGGCTGAGCCCGCCAGCACGGCGGCGACGACGAGGGAGCGGAGCGTCTTCATCTGGCGATCCTTCGTGGGTTACGGAGTGGGTCGATGCTGAGGCAAGGTGCGTCGGGTGGGGCCGGGTGGCAACCGACCTCATCCTCCCCGCCGCCGAGGCCGCAACCTCCGGGGCTCCACCGGCTCGACCTGCGGCGGCGCCACCCAGCTCCACGCCTTCTCGAACCATCCCAGCACGCCGCCCTTGCACTGGTGGAGGGGAGCGGTCCCGGCCTGGATCCAGGCCTGACGGGCCTGCTCGCCAGACGGCGGGGCACAGCCGCTGGCCAGCGCCTCACCGGTGACGGGGTCGTAGCGGACGTACTCGACGCCCACCGGAGGCACCCACACGGCGCTGGAGCGGACACCCTCCCGCTCGAGGGCGCGCATCCAGCGGCCCCACGTGGGCGCCGCGAGGGCCCCGCCTCCGCGGTCCTCGATGATCTGGCCGGGGGTGTCGTATCCCACCCACACACCCGCCACCAGATCCGGCGTGAGTCCGACGAACCAGGCGTCGCGCCCGTCGTTGGTGGTCCCGGTCTTCCCCGCGGCGGGCCCGTAGTATCCCGAGGCCCTGATGGAGAACGCCGTCCCCCGATCCACCACGTCCCGCAGGGCGTCGAGCACCACGAAGCTGGTGACCCGGTCGAGGACCACGGGCTCACGGTCGGGGATCTGGCGCTCCCAGAGAAGCGTGCCGTCCCGCGCCTCGATGCGGTCGATGAGATACGGGGCGACGGCCCGCCCACCGTTCCCGAAGACCGCGTAGGCCCCCGTCATCTCGAGGAGGGAGGCGTCGAACGCGCCGATGGCGGTGGCGGGGACGGCGGGGATGGGACTCTCGATCCCTACCTCCCGCCCCACGGTACGGATGGCGTCCAGACCCAGGTCCATGGCCAGATGTGCCGCAGCCCGATTGGACGAGCGGATCAGGGCCTCCCGGAGGGGGAGCACGGTCTCCTCCACGTGGTCGGCGGGGAGCCACGGGCCGGTGGCACTCTGGATGGGCACCGTATCCGCGGATACGGGGTTGAGGATGTTCATCCCACGCTGCAACGCGGACGCGACGAGGAAGGGCTTCACCAGCGAGCCCACCTGCCGACGTGCCTGATCGACGCGGTCGAACTGGGACTCCTGGAACGCCCGCCCGCCCATCCAGGCCCGAACGGCGCCCGAGTAGGGGTCGATGGCCACCGCGGCGCTCTGGAGTCGGGCGGTGCTGTCCCTGGTCTCGTACGTGCCGAAAGCACCGCTCTCGATGGCTTCCAGCTGAGCCAGGAGCGCACGCTCGCCCTCCCTCTGGACGGTGCGGTCGATGGTGGTGAACACCCGGAGCCCCGCGGCACCGGCGAGATGCGGCGCCACCTCGCGGAGCTCGCGGGTGACGGCGGCGGAGACGTAGCTGCGACGGCGGTTGAGCTCCGGCTCCGGAACGGTCTCCACCGGGCGGGAGCGGGCTTCTTCCGCCTCTTCAGGTGTCACGAGCCCCTCTTCCTCCAGGATGCCCAGGACCACGTCCCGACGCGTGCGCGAGCGCTCGGGGTGCCGCCTGGGCTCGTAGCGCTCCGGCCCCTGGGTCATGCCCACCAGGGTGGCCATGGCGCCCACGTCCAGCTCGCCCACGCTGGCGCCGAAGTAGTGGTGGGCCGCGCGCTCGATGCCATAGATCCCGTTCCCCATGTAGATGGAGTTCAGGTACAGCGTCAGGACCCGCTCGTGGCCGAGACGATCGATGAGCCGAGGCGCCGTGGTGGCCTCGATCATCTTCCTGCGCCATGGACCCACGTCCCGCAGCGATTCGCTCCAGAGGGTGCGCACGAGCTGCATGGGGATGGTGCTGGCGCCTTCCTCGACCTCGCCGGCCCGAAGGTTCCGCATGGCGGCGCGCATCACACCCCGGGCGTCCACGCCGCCGTGGTCGTAGAAGCGGCGGTCCTCCTCGGCGAGGCGGGCCTGCCGGACGCGTTGGCGCCTGACCGAGGCGGCGAGCGCCCTCACGGTCCAGGAGCTCGATGGCCTCCGGGAGGGGCGTCCCGGCGGCCAGCTCCTGGAGCGTCACGCACGGAGCGTCGGCGGCGCAGGAGACGGAGAAGCCGCGAACCACCGAGGCGAACACCAGGATCGCGAGCCCCCCGGCGGTGGCGAGCCGGGCCCAGACCGGAATCCGCCGTAGCTTGGCGGCGGCCCCACCCAGCCGGCGAAGGATCCCCAGGCGGGCGGGCTTCCGGCCGCGGCTCCCTCCGGGCCCGCGGCGCCCGTCCCGGGGGGCGGGCGCGCGGCGGTTCGGGGAGGGGCCGGGGGAGAGCTCCCAACCGTCCGACGGGTATTCGGGGGGTGTCATGGCATTGGGGAGGGCGGATCGACGAGCGACGGATCTCTTAGATGAAGGAATCGTGCCAGCCGTTGCCGTGCCCTCGGACGGCGCGGGAATTGCTTCCCATACCCGTCGAATCGAACATCGGTTTCCGTGCCGCGTCTCCGGCGCCCCCGGCGTCGAAGGGCCGCGGACCCCCCATAACGTGAAAGGAGTCGTCATGAAGCGTATGGCTCTCGTGCTCCTCGCAGCCCTCACGCTCACGCCGGCCGCCACGTCGGCTCAGATCGTCTGGGACGCACCCACCATGATCAGGCCCGGCGCTCCCTCCGGCCTCTCCATCCTCCTCCTGGAGCCGTATCCGGGGAACGAGCTCGGCGCGTTGGTCCTGTGGCGGCAATCGCCTGCGCCCGTCGGGCTGGGGCTGCGCGCGGGCATCGCCGAAGACCCGTCGGGCGATCTCGTTGCGCTCTTCGGCGCCGATGTCACCGGCATGCGGGCGCGGCTGGAGGGCGGCGGTGAGCCTCAGATCATCTGGTGGTCCGGCGCGGGACTCGGCGTCGGCGAGGAGCTGGTCGCCACCTTCCCGGCGGGAATCGTCCTGGGTTGGAGCATCGAGGGGGACGGCGTCGTCTTCTCTCCGAGCCTCGGCGGGCACGTGGCCCTGGACATCCTCACGGGTCCCGGAGACGAGCTGGAGGTGGACGGGGCGCTGGACCTGGGCGTCGACCTGGGCTTCAACTCGGGGCTCCAGGCCCGCTTCGGAGCGTCCGTCGGCGACCGCGAGGCGCTGGCGTTCGGTATTCGCCTGCCCGTGCGCGAGTGACGAGCGGCACGCCTCGCCCCGTACGGAGCCCGCCACCGGAGCCGGTGGCGGGCTCCGCGCGTCAGGGGGTGAGGGCCGGGGTGGTCCCGGGCGGGCGACGGTGATGCGTCGCGGCCTCGTAGGCCGACGCGATGCCGATGAGGAGCTCTTCCTGCCAGGCGTCGGCGAGAATCTGGAGGCCGACGGGCAGCGCGTCGCGGCGTACCCACCCCATGGGGACGGTCAGGGCCGGAAATCCCGTGGGCGGGGAGAGCGCCTGGCTGTTGTTTCCGTGGGGTGACTCCATGTCGCCGATGAGACGCGGCGGATTGTTCCAGGTAGGATAGACCAGGGCCTGCACCTCCCGGTCCGCCATGGCCGCGCGCACCGCCTCCCTCAAGCGGGCTTCGTTCTCCGTGGCCTGCAGGCATTCGGGGTTTTCGTCGGGGTCCAGGGTATCGGTGGCCAGAATCCGCCGGACGCGGGGCATTACGGTGACATGGACGTCACCCGTCCTCTCAATCTCCGCCAGCGTCCGGACCGGAGGGTCGGGGATGGTGGACAGGTACCGCTCGATGTCGTAACGGAACCGGCCGCAGCCGAGCCCCCGACCCAGGTCGTCCAGGTTCGGGATCTCGAAATCGTCCACCACCGTCGCGCCCAGCGCCCGCAGGTCGTCCAGGGCTTCCCGGAAGCGTTGGAGGACTTCGGGGTCGGCGGTCTCGGTGTACGCCAGCTGGCCGACCACGCCGATGGTCACGCCGTCCAGGCGGGTCCGGGCGTCGTCCGTGTACGAGGCGGCCCGACGCGCGTCGGCCTCCTGGGTGACGGGGTCCGCGGAGTCGGAGCCCGCGATGACGTCCAGCACCAGGGCGGCGTCGGCGACGGTGCGGGCGATGGGTCCGCCCACGTCCCGCGTCGCCGAGAGGGGAACGATGCCGTCCCTGCTGGTGAGCCCCTGCGTGGCGCGGATGCCCACCAGCGCGGTGTGGCTGGCGGGGCCCCGGATGGAGTTGCCGGTGTCGGTGCCCAGACCCACCAGCCCGAGATTGGCGGCGACGGCCGCCGCCGTTCCTCCCGACGAGCCCGCGGGGACGCGGTTCAGGGCGTATGGATTGAAGGTGTATCCCGGGAGCGCGGAGCCCACGGTCTCGAACGGAGTGAAGGCGAACTCGGCGAGATTCGACTTGGCCAGCACGATGGCCCCGGCTTCCCGGATCCGGCGGACCTGGTCCGCGTCGTCCCCGGGGCGAGAGCCCGCCAGCGAGGCCGAGCCCGCCGTGGTGGGCATGTCGAACGTGTCGTAGTTGTCCTTCACGATGAAGGGGATCCCGTGCAGGGGCCCCGTGAGCCGGCCGGTCCGCGCCAGGGCGGCGTCCAGGGCGTCGGCCCGCTCGAGCGCCGCCGGATTGGTCATGATGATGGCGTTCAGGCTCGGGCCCTGCTTGTCGAACGCCTCGATGCGGCGGAGATAGGCGAGGACCAGGTCACGCGCCCGGAGGGACCCCGAGAGCATGGCCTCGTGGGCCTCCGCGATGGTCAACTCCAGCAGCTGGACCCCTCCTACCTCCTGGGCGGAGCCCGCGGACGGATGCGCGAGACAGAGGCCGACGACGGTGGCGAGGGCGAAGAGTCGGTTCATGACGTGGCATCCTGCTGCGTGGGCGATGTCCCGGCCAGGGCCGCCGCTCTGGCCCAGATCCGGTCGAACATGGGCTCGGTGAGCTTCCCGGTGAACGTGTTCTGCTGACTGGGATGGTACGAGGCGAGGAGGGTCGGGTGTCCTGGGAGGGGCACTTCCACGCCGTGACCGAACCGTGGCCGCGGGACGGGCACGGGGGCGTCCCGATCCGACAGCACCCGGAGGATCTGCGCGAACGCCAATCCCCCCAGCGCCACCACCACCCGGAGGTGGGGCATGAGATCGAGCTCCTGCTCCAGCCATCCACGACAACGCCGCCGCTCGGCCGGCGTGGGCTTGTTGGCGGGTGGCGCGCACCGGACCATGGCCGTGATCCATACGTCCCTCAGCTCCAGGCCGTCGTCCCGGGCGGTGGCCTCCGCCTGGCTGGCCAGCCCGGCGCGGTGCAGGGCACCGTAGAGCCAGTCGCCGGAGCGATCGCCGGTGAACATCCGACCGGTCCGGTTCGCCCCGTGCGCCGCCGGGGCCAGGCCGAGGATCAGGATGCGTCCGTCCGGGTCTCCGAACGACGGCACGGGCTTTCCCCAGTAGTCTTCGTCCTCGAAGGCGGCCCGCTTCTCCCGGGCCACCCGCTCGCGCCACGTCACCAGGCGTGGGCACTGTCGGCAGCTGGTCACGCGCTCGTTCAGCTGGGTGAGATGGGTGGCCACTCGTGAGGTCCTCCGTGTCTCGGGCGGGACGCGTTGCGTCCATGGCCTGTGGGGTCGCCGCAATGTAATCCGACGTCCGGCGGACGGGGCGCCGCGACGGACCGGGGCGGGGTGGCCCCACCCTCCGCGACGCAGCATCTTCCCGGCGCGGGCACGCCGCCCCCACCCCCTCCAGCCCCGGATCCAGCATGTCGGAAGCGGTTTCCTACGGCCGATACCTGAAGCTCGACGAGCTGCTCGCGCTGCAGCAGCCCAGGGACCGCGTGGAGCACGACGAGATGCTCTTCATCGTCATCCATCAGGTGTACGAGCTTTGGTTCAAGGAAGTGCTCCACGAGCTCGACTACGCCTACCGGCTCCTGGCCGAGGAAGGGGACGCGCACAGGGCGCAGCACACCCTCCAGCGGGTCCTCAAGATCCTCAAGGTGCTGGTGGCACAGCTGGATGTGCTGGAGACCATGACCCCCACCGAGTTCCTGTCCTTCCGGGACCACCTGGATCGTGCCAGCGGGTTCCAGTCCGACCAGTTCCGTCAGCTGGAGTTCGTCCTCGGCCACAAGCGTCGTTCGGTGGTGGACCACTTCGAGGACGGCACCCGGGCCCGTGATGCCCTGGAAGCCCGGTACGCCGCGCCCACCCTATGGGACGGCTTCGTCCGCTATCTGGCCAAGGAAGGGTATCCCGTCCCCGGTGCCCTGTTGGAACGGGATCCGACCACCCCTCCCGAGGAATCGGCTCCGTTGCAGGACATCCTGCTGGACATCTACAGGAACGATCCCAAGAACGCGCAGCTCGCCGAGCACTTCGTCGACCTGGACGAGGGCATTCAGGAGTGGCGGTACCGGCACGTGAAGATGGTGGAGCGCACCATCGGCGCGAAGACGGGCACGGGTGGCGCGGCGGGCCCGGCCTACCTGCGAACGACGCTGGGCCACGCCCTCTTCCCGGAGCTCTGGGAGATCCGCTCCCGTCTACGACGGCCCCCCCCCGAGACGGCGAGGACGCGCGGCGGGCGGAGCGCTACGGCGCCTCCCCCAACCCATTGGCCGGGCATTATACCCGGTTCCGTGTGGCGGATCGTCTGCTGCTCACCGGGCACTCGCACCAGGCCTGGCCGGACGTGGCCATGGAGGGGCAGCTACAAGCGTGGACCGACGCCGCCGAGCTGGTGGACGAGAAGTGGACCAGGGTCGCCGAGCAGACGTCCGCGGTGGTGGACGGATACCGTGCGCTGCTGGGCGGAATGGACGGCGACCTGGCCATCGATGCCAACACCCATGCGCTCGTGGTGCGCTTCCTGTCCGCCCTTCCGCTGCGGGACCGGCGGAGGATCGTGACCACGGACGGGGAGTTCCATACCATCCGCCGACAGCTCGACCGCCTGGAGGAGGAAGGCGTCGAGATCGTCCGGGTGCCGAGCACGCCGGTGGAGACGCTGGCCGAGCGCGTGGCCGCGGCGGTGGACGACCGCACGGCGTGCGCCATGGTCTCGACGGTGCTCTTCGAGACCGGCCGGATCGTTCCGGGGCTCCCGTCGTTGGCGGAAGCGTGCCGACAGAGGGGCGCCGAGCTGCTCCTGGACGCGTACCACCACCTGGGCGTGGTCCCGTTCACGCCCGAAGGCCTGGAGGACGCGTTCGTGGTCGGCGGAGGCTACAAGTACTGCCAGCTCGGCGAGGGGGTCTGCTTCCTCAGGATCCCCCGAGGCTGCACCCTCCGTCCGGTGATCACGGGGTGGTTCAGCGAGTTCGGAGAAGTGTCCGAGGCCAAGCGCGCCGGGGCGGTGCGCTACGGTTCGGGCGCGGGGCGCTTCGCCGGCTCCACGTTCGACCCCACCTCACACTACAGGGCCGCCAGGGTCTTCCGGTTCTTCCGAGACGAAGGGCTGGACGTCCCGTTGCTCAGGGCCATCAGTCGGAGGCAGGTGGATCGCCTTGTGGACGTGTTTCTGGAACTGGACGCGGATCCCGCGGTGATCTCGGTGGATACGTCGTTCCCCAGGGAGGAGCGCGCCGGCTTCCTGGCGCTCCGGGCTCGTGATGCTTCGGGGCTCCAGACCGCGCTCAGGGCACGTGGGGTCCGGACGGATGCCCGCGGCCCGTGGCTTCGCTTCGGCCCGGCTCCGTATCTGGAGGACCGCCAGCTCGACGACGCCATGGCCGCGCTCGGGGACGTGCTGGCCGAGATGTGACGCCCGGACGGGTGCGGGAGGCTCAGAGGCCGTCCACCTCGTCTACCCAGCGGACCTCGTCGCCCACCGCGACCTCACCGTCGTCCAGGACCACGCGGAACACGCCTCCGTTCCAGTGGGGGTCCAGCGCCGCCGTCAGCCCGGGGCATTGGGCGTCCATG
>CAYGKI010000136.1:0-8374 GCA_964350235.1 uncultured Gemmatimonadaceae bacterium
TCGTCGATGGTGCGCGTCGGTGCTTGCACTGGAACCCGAGGGCGAGAGCGACCGTCTGGCCCGATCCCGAGACGACCGGACGTGGGTACGCCTCAACGTAGGGACCGGGATTTCCCGCCGGCAAGTCGGTGTGGGTGCCTGTGTGTCCATGGTCAGAACAGCGGCATCCTGAAGCCCACATACTGCCTTGGCGACACGCCCTCTTCGCCCAGACAGGAGACGGCCCCGTACTCGCCAGACGGTGTGACCGCGAAGTCCATGGGCCGCCGGCACCACGCGCTCAGATCCACGCTCCGCGACCAGCCCGTGTAGCCGTTCTCGTCTACCTCGCGGATCTCCACGGTGCTGTCCAGCTGCCTCAACCACGCCAGGTAGGTCCGGTCCAGGTAGGGAAACGCGCTGGCTCCGACCACGGGCGCGTCCATCCACTCCAGGGACTGGACGGTCTGTGTCTCCGTGTCGATAAGTACGGCCGAGCCGCGCCCGTCGGGCTCCTCCTGACCATCTACCAGGAACGCCGGGTCGGACTGTCCGGCGGTAAACACGCAGGCCAGGACGAGTGGGATCGCGACCCCCGCGACAGACCCGCACGCGAGATCGCGCACGAGGCGCTGCCACTGATCGATGAGAAAACCCACGTCGTCACCGGTGAGGGCCAAGATCGCCAGCGTGGACGCGAGCCTTATGAGGATGGGTGACGAGCGATTGAATGCCGCGTTTCCGTCGCCCTCGGTCTGCCATGCCACGGCGTATTCGCCGTTGGACCACATGCCCTCCAGGTTGTTCACCGGATAAGTCAGCGTGGACACCTGTCCCGTCTCGGGGTCGCGCTGCACGGACTTGCCTTCCCCGATGCCTGAGACGCCGTAGGCGTTCCCGTCCGGTCCCTTCGACATCTGCTTGACCTGGTCGTTGCCCGGCACCTGTGTCCACCCCGAGGCGTCGGCATACACGTACTGGTAGCCCGTCACCGTGTTGGCATACAGCCCCGGGATCAGGTGGACGAACCGATCCTGGAACAGCCCCGAGATGGGCTCCGTCATGTCCGTGGATACGTCCCAGATGAACGGACTCCACCCCGCCACGGCGATCTCGCGGGCGCCCTCGCCGGGGCTGAGTCGCTCGATGATGGCCCCGGGCACGGGGCGCTGAACCACCCCCAGGCCGGCCGTGACCGTGATGGTGATCTGGTCCTGGCCCTCGTTCCCATCCGAGTCGGTGGCCGTGAGGGTGATGACGTGCTCGCCGGGAGAGAGCTGGATCAGGCAGCCCGTGCCCACGCAGATGTCTCCGTCGATGCTGCTGGTCCACGAGAGCGACGCGTCGTCGGTGATCACGCCGTCTATGGCGTCCACGGCGCTCCCGATGAAGCTGATCTGGGCGTCGTCGGTGAAGCTCGCGCCGTCTTCGGGGCTCGTGATCGTCACCGCCGGAGCCACGGAGGTGCACGTGACCTCGAACGAGAGCGCCGCATCACCCCCGGCCGGAACGGTGACGTCCCGAATCATGCCCTCTGAGGACGTGCAGTTCGCTTCGCCCGAGGAGACCGGCACGAGCTGGACCGGATAGCTACCTGCAGGCGCGTTCGGGAATGCCTTCGTCTCGTTGAGTCCGATGGTGCCCAGATCCGCGTCGGACAGCACGTCGAAGACGCGGTACTGGTCCGGCAGGTTCTCACCGGAGGTGCTCGTGGTGACGGTGAGCGTCCCGGGCCTGGCGTCGATGTTGCCCGTCACCGGGATCAGGATCCGGAAGAAGTCTCCCTCGAGACCCGTGCTCCCGTTGATCTCGATGGAGTTGGAGAACGAGTCGTTGGTGCTGCAGAGGAAGCGAGCCGTGACGTTCACGCTCTGCCCGGGTGCCAACGTGCCGAAGCCGGGGTCCCCGTCCAGGCGCAGGACGCCACCATAGACCGTCTCGAAGAAGTTCCAGTCGACGGGGACGCCGGCCGTGTTCGCCATCGTGAACGTGCCGATGGCCTGCAGGCACTCTGTGACGCCGACTACGTGCTCGAACACGATCTCGCTGGGTCCGGTCACCCGGAGGGAGGCGAAGAGCGCGATGGACACGTTGGCTCCGCCCCGGGCGGCGGTGACGATGATCTGCGTCTCACCGGGTCCCACACGGGTCACCAGGCCGTTTTGGTCCACGGTGGCGGCCTCCGGGTTGGTGCTGGTCCATTCCAGCTCCTCGCCGGTGAGCACCGTCCCGTCCGGCGCCAGGGCGTTGGCGGTCAGCGCCAAGGTCCCGCCCAGCTCCACGGTGGGGATGTCTTCGGGCAGGATCTCCAGCCGCACGACGTCCTCGCCGAACGAATCGCGCATCCAGAGGTCCACGCTCCTACCGTCGCCGATGGTTTCCGTGAGCTCCCCCGCCGCCTGCCGGTTCCAGAGGCGCGTCAGCTCGTCGGCGAACGCGCGGCCGAGGGCGTTGGTTTCCCGATCCGCGGTCTCGTCTCCAGTCGGGTCGTTCTCCGGGAACCAATCGCCTCCGAGGGAATTGCCGAAGAACGCGATCACAGGGTCGGGGATGCCGTCCTCGGACAACGCGGCGTTGGCGGCGAAGTGTCGGACGCGGCCTTCGCCATTTCTGAAGACGGGCGTGAGCCCCGTAAGCTGGCCCGGATCCCTCAGCTGCTGGATCTGCGGAACCGTGGGCCAGCCCTCGTCGATGAGGATCAGTCGGTAGTCTTCGTCGTTGACGAAGATGTCTACCATGTCGTCCGTGACGGCCTCCACGAACAGATCCTCGTCTGTGTACTGAGGCAGGTTGACGTCCACGATGTGCTGGATGGTGCGAGCCCAGCGGTCCATGGCCGTGACGTCCTCCCCCAGGGAGTTCCAGAACTCGATGTGACCCGCTCGGTCTTCGGGGGACCTCATGGGGGCGGCGGCACCGCCCGGCGCGCGTGCGCCGCCGGCCGAGGGCGCCCCGGCGCCGGTGCCCCGACCGTCGAACACCAGGGCCAGCTCGTGCTGTCCCGTCATCGGCTCCCAGACCCAGGCGTCTACCGTGAGGTCGGACTCGCCTCCCAGGGTCACCCCGCTCGTTGCCACGTGCAGCTGCTCGAAGTCGTCGCTGGGCGCCGGAGCCAGATCGTACGGCCCGCCAACGACGGAGCGCGTCCTGTCCACCAGCGTGATGCGCACCACCTCCGCGGCGTCGTCCAACGCCACCACGATCCCCGCCACGCCCTCGAGGGCGGACGGGTCGTTGGCGAAGAACTGACCCGCGCGCAGCGTGTCGCCCACGAGCGCCTCGAAGGACGCCAGGTACGCGTTCCGGGCCACCGTGGCGGTGTGCTCGCCGGATACACCATCCACCGTCGCTTCGATGGTGGCCACGCCTGGAGCCACCGCCGTGACCAGGCCGTCGTCGTCCACGGTGGCCACGGACGTGTCGTCCGAGGACCAGGTCACGGAGGGGTCGGCCACGTTGGCGCCGTCGCTGTCCGTGACGGTGACGGAGAGCTGGACGGACTCCGACACACCCAGCGCGCTGTTCGACGGCGAGATAGCGACGGAGGTGACCGTGGGCTCGGGTGCCGTGCTGTCACCGCAGCCGACCGACGCCATGACCGCGGCGCCCAAGGTGAGCCTGAGCATCCTGCCGAGTCGGACCCGGTAGCCAGCGTTGGGGCTCTCGAGTCTCGATTCATCTGCTCGCCGCATCATCGCCTCCTTGAGCGTGGTTCTCGGCCCGGTGACGGCCCGTGCAGGTGTACGCGACGAAAAGGCTCGAAGGTGATCAGATCCCGCCGCCGACCCTCCCGTCCAGCGCCTCGTCCAGCTCCCTCAGGCGCGCCTCCTCCGCCTGGGTCTGGGCATGCCCCGGCCCCAGGCTGCCGCGCAACGTCTCCACCGCTTCCTTCTGCCACGTGACGGCCTGGCCCAGGGAGTCGACCCGTTGGTAGGCCAGACTCAGGTAGCTCTGGGTCTGGGCCACGTCCACATGGTCGGGACCCAGCGCGTCCGTCTGGGCACGCAGGGCGTCGTGGAGAAGGTCCACGGCTTCGCCGTGCTGTCCCGCGTTGGACAGCACGTCGCCCAGGGTCGCCGCGGTGAAGGCGACGTCCACCGGGTTGGGCTCGAGGCGAGCCCCCTCGATCTCGAGGGCCTCACGGAGAAGCGACTCGGCCTCGTCCCACTGCTTCACCCTCCGCAGCACGCTGGCCAGGCTGATCATGACCCGCACCGTCACCGGATGGGCGCGGCCCTGCAGGCGCGTCTGCCGGTCAAGCAGGTCCCGGTAGTCGGCCACCGCGCCGGCCAGGTCTCCGCTCACCAGCTTGAAGACGGCCAGGTTCCCCTGCACGATGACCGTCCGCTGGTGATCCGGACCCAGCGATCGCCGGAAGATGGCCAGCGCCTCCTCCGCCTCCCGTACGGCCAGGTCCAGGTCGCCCTGGCGGTAGTGGATGGCGGACAGGTTGGAGGCGCTCACCGCGACGCTGCGGTCGTCGGCCCCGAAGAGCCTCGCCCGGAGCGCACGGGCTTCCAGATGCGAGCTCTCGGCTTCGTCGTAGGCGCCCAGCGCCTCCTGGACCACGCCCAGGTCGTTGAGGGCTCGGGCCAGGGCTCGCTCGCCCGCCGACGCCACGCGAGCTCGGTCCACGGCGTCGCGGAGCACGGGCTCGGCGTCGCGGGGGCGCCCCTGCTGATGCGTGACCCAGCCCAACAGGCCAAGAGCCGCCGCCGCTTCCGCCGGCTCGACGCCTTGTTCCGTTTCCACAACCCGGCGAGCCCACGCCTCGGCCTCGGCGAAGAGGCCCAGCCTCTCGTATCCCTCGGCGAGGACGGTCATCATCTCCGCGCGGAGGGCGGGGTCGTCGGCGTAGGTCGTCTCCACCACCGCCGCCTGCCCGTCCAGGAGGGCTTTGGCGGTGACCGGATCTCCCCGGTCACGATCCGGCCCGGCGGCGCCGAACGTCTCCAACAGGAATCCCCGGACCTCCAGCGCCCGGTCGCGCTCCAGCACCACCCGCTGTGACTGTCGCCACGTGAAGACGGTGGCACCCAGGATGGCGGCGAGCACCACGGCGGCGGATGCCACCGCGACCCTGTGCCTGGCCACGAACCGGCCGGCCACGTAGGACAGGCTCGGACGGCGCGCCCGTACCGGCATGCCCTTGAGGTAGCGGTCGAGATCTTCCGCCAGTGCCATGGCGCCGGCGTACCGCTCGCGGGGCTCGGGCCGAAGGGCTTTGAGAATGATGGCGTCCATCTCCCCCGGCACCCGCCGGTCCGCAGGCGCGACGGCGCTCGGCCGTGGGGGATCCCGGTCCCGGGGCGAGGGTGCCCCGGCCACGGCGTCACCGGCGGGCGGGTACGGGAGTCGGTCCGTCACCAACCGGTAGAGGAGGACGCCGAGTCCGTACACGTCGGTGGCGGTGGTGATGGGCCCACCCTCCCGCTGCTCCGGAGCGGCGTAGTCGGGGGTGAGCGCCCGCTCGTCGATGCGCGTGGCGGCGCCGCCGTCCGTGCCGTCGTCCTCCAGCACCTTTCCGATGCCGAAGTCCAGCAGCTTGGGCACGCCCTCGGGGGTCACCAGAATGTTGGCCGGCTTGATGTCCCGGTGGACCACGAGATTCTGATGCGCGTGGTGGACGGCGGAGCAGACGGTCCGCACGAGCTCGAGGCGAGCGCGGAGGGGCAGGGCGTTCCCCTGGCAGAACGCGTCGATGGGCTCCCCTTCCACGTACTCCATGACGAAGTAGGAGCGACCATCGGCCGTGATCCCGCCGTCGATGAGCGCGGCGATGTTCGGATGCCTGAGCCCGGCCAGAATCCGGCGCTCCTGTCGGAAGCGCCGGAGCACACGCTCCGTGTCGAGCCCCCGCCGGATGAGCTTGAGGGCCACGGGTCGCGAGAACCCCTCTCCTTCGTGCATGGCCAGGTACACATCGCCCATGCCTCCGTGACCGAGGGGGCGGACCACACGGAACGGCCCCACGCGCTCCACGGGCGGTGTCCCGTTCGTCTCCATGAGCTCCGCGTGGCCCGCCACGCGCACCACCGGCCGCTCCAGGAAGTCGGGTCGCGTGTCCGCTGCGTGGAGGAGGGCCTCCACTTCGAGGTGGAGGGCCCGGTCGTCGCCGCATCGGGCGGACAGGAAGCTCCGTCTCGCGTCACCCGACAGCTGCATGGCCTCGAAGCAGATTTCTTCGATCCGGTTCCAGCGTGCCGGCTGGGGCAGGGGTGACTCCGGCTTCATCCTGGCTTCCGTCCCCGCGCTTCAGTCCATGTCGTTGGCGAGCCAGGCGCGTGCCACGGCCCAGGACCGGCGCACGGTCGGTACGGATACGCCCATGACCTCGGCGATCTCCTCGTGCGTCAGGCCCGCGAAGAAGCGGTACTCCACCACGGCCGCGCCGCGCGGATTGAACCCCGCCAATCGGGTAAGCGAGGTTTCGAGCTGGAGCAGATCAACGGGCTCGGCGCCGGAGGACGGTCCGGCGACCGCGCCCGGCTCGAAGGTGACGTGGACCACATCGGCGCCACCGCGCTTCACCGCGTTGCGGCCCTTGGCGTAGTCGATGAGGATGCGCCGCATGGCCACTGCCGCGGCCGCCAGGAAATGAGAGCGGCTCTTCCATTCGGTCCGGGTCTCGCCGGACAGCTTCACCCAGGCCTCCGACACCAGGGCCGAAGTATCGAGGGTGTGGTCGGAGCGCTCGGCCCTGAGCTTGGAGCGCGCGAGCCGCCGAAGCTCTTCGTAGAGTTGCGCCGAGACCGCCGGGATGGACCCGTCGCTCCGCCCATGGGTCGAGGCGGCGGAGACCGTCTCTTCTGGCGCGTTCCGGCGGATGACTTCACTCATCGGCAGCCCGTGGTTGCGGCGCGTTGACAGGACGCGTGGCAACGTAGCGTCCGGAGCGAGCCGGCGCAGGGCCGGGAACGCGGAAGCCCCACCCGAGTCGACTGCCTCGAGCGGGGCTTGCAGCGTTCGTCCTCTGGCGGACTCCCGCGGGTCTGGATCCGGTGGTCGCGTCAGGCCTTCACGCCTGGACGGTCCTCCCGGTCACCGCGCGAGTCGGTCGGGTCGAAGGTCTGTGCGTCAGGTGCGGACGCGATCCTTGAGCCCCTTGCCGGCCTTGAAGGTCGGGACGGTCATGGCGGGAATCTGAATCGTCTCACCCGTACGGGGGTTGCGACCCTCGCGAGCCTTGCGGCGACGCGTGCCGAACGTGCCGAAGCCGGAAACCGTGAAGTCACGGCCGGCATCCAGCTCGATGGCGATGATCCCTTCCCTGGGCTCCGTCGAGAAGATGTGGTCGATCACCTCGCGCGCCTTGGCTTTGCTCAGGTCCGCCTTCTTGGCGAGCTTCGCCGAAAATTCGTCCTTGGTCATCCTCGATCCTCCCCTGCAGTGGTGAGCAACACAACGAATGCGAGTGCAAGCAATTACGCACGATTTCGAGGGCTCGCAAGGGTCTGGACTCCATTCCCGCCCATAAGACACGCGGGTTTCCCCCGATTCGGGGGCGGGTCGGCCCGTTGCCGGCGGGGGTGGCGAGGGGTGATTTCCGGGCTCGTCCAGGGTCCCTCCGAGGGCGTGGGCTCACTCGGCCATGGACGTGCCACAGCTCTGGTCCACCGCCTCGGAGATCTCACCCGGGGTGACGGATCCGTCGCCGAAGTACTCCTCCCGAAGGGTTTGGATCGTCCAATCCCGGAGTCGCTCCCTGTCGGCGCCCCGGCGCACCAGAACGGCCGATTCCGCGCATAATGCCTGGCTTTCCAGCCTGAGGCGGCCCTGGGGCCTCACCGTCTGACGGGCGTACTCCAGCGCTCCCAGGGAGCGACACTGCGCCGCGTGGGCGGCCTCGTGGATGAAGGTGAGCTCTTCCTGCGTGGGGTGGAGGCCTTCCTGGAAGCGTTGGAGCGGACCCACGCCCGGGAGGCAGAGGGTGAGCGCCTCCGCCCCCTTCGGAATGGGCATGACATAGAACACGGAAGGAACGAGCAGACCCAGGCTGGCGGCGATCAGCAGAACCACGGTGGCTCCGGCGGTGACCATGCCCGAGACGGTGGGGCGAACGAGGCGTGGTGGCCCCTGGAAAGCCCGTGTCGGCGTGGTCGTTGGATGCCCTTCAGGGGGGTGGGGGCGTCGCATCTGTTCTCCGGGGTTGCCGTGAGACCTGGACGAACGCTCACTGGAAGATCGGGGCCAGCCTCGCGTGCGACGCATATCGTCCACGGCAGCAACAAGTTAGGGTCAGGGGAGGGCGGCGCCGACTGTGGCGCCGAGCTACGCAGCGTGACCCTCGCATGCGACAGGCCTCCCACGGGCGTGGATCCAAGCGGGGTGGGGCCGGTGCGCCACCCGTGAATCTTGGAGGCACCCGGACGCGTAGGGACGGACGTAGGTGGGG
>CAYGKI010000137.1:0-8351 GCA_964350235.1 uncultured Gemmatimonadaceae bacterium
TGACGTTCCCGACGCATGCCATCACGCGCCCCGGTGAGTTCCTTCCGGCGTTGTTCTTCCTGCTGACCTTCCTGGGCTTTTTGGGGAAGAAGAGCTGGCGCCGCGACGTGTTCGACCACTGGCTCCTGGTGTCGTTGCTGATCTCGGTGCTGGTGCATGCGGGCTTCATGGCGTTCTCGTACCAGCGCTTCGACGCCATGTACGATGCTGCCCACCTCCTCAAGATCGCGTCGCACGTGGCCATTCTCACCGGCCTCCTGTCCAGCGTGTACGCCACCTTCCGCCGGGAGGGTCAGGTCCTCGGCGCGCTCACCGAGAGCAACACCCGGTTGGCACGGGAGATCGAGGTCAGGGCACGGACGGAGGAGGCGGTCAAGGAGAGCAGCCAGCGGCTCCAGGACTTCCTGGACAACGCCAACGACCTCATCCAGAGCGTCACTCGGGACGGCCGGATCCTGTACGTGAACAGCTCGTGGAAGCGGGTTCTGGGCTACGACGACGAGGATCTGGCCAGCGTGGACCTCTTCGACATCGTACGCCTGGAGCACCGGGCGACCTTGAGAGCCGAGTTCGATCGGGTCCTGGCCGGGGAGCGGCCTCGACGGTTCAACGTCGAGTACGTGGCGAAAGACGGCCGGGCGGTCATCCTGTCCGGCAGCGCCCAGGCCCAGCTCGTGGACGGGGCGCCCGTGGCCACCCAGGGGATCCTCCGCGACGTCACCGAGCAGCGCATGGCCGAGCGACAGCTCGCCGAGTCGCGGGCCAACCTCGGCGCCCTCGTGGAGAACACCGGCGACTCCATCTGGTCCGTCGACCGCGACCATCGGCTCATCACCTTCAACTCGGCCTTCGCCCTGGCCATGGAGGCGCGCAGCGGACGGGAGCCCGCCGTGGGGCAGCTGCCGGAGCAGCTCTTCGGGACCGAGGACCTGGGGTGGTATCAGGCCCTCTACGAGCGGACGCTGGGTGGCGAGCGGCACGTCGCGCTGCGCACCGACGAGGTGGACGGGCAGCTTCGCTACTTCGAGCTGTACGCCAACCCCATCCAGTCCTTCGAGGGCGTGTCCGGCGCGGTGTTCTTCGGCAAGGACGTGACGCCGAGGGTGCGCGCCGAGGAAGCGCTCCGCGTGGCCAAGGACGAAGCCGAAGCGGCGAACGAGGCCAAGAGCGACTTCCTCGCCAACATGAGCCACGAGCTGCGCACACCGCTGAACTCGGTCATCGGCTTCACCAACATCCTGCTCAAGAACAAGGACGGGCGCCTCAACGACAAGGACACGGGGTTCCTGCAGCGGGTGCTGTCCAACGGGAAGCACCTTCTGGCGCTGATCAACGAGGTGCTGGATCTGGCCAAGGTCGAGGCCGGACGGATGGAGCTGGTCATCGAGGAGGTGGACCTGGGCGCCCTGTGCGTCGAGACCGTCCAGCAGCTCGAAGGCCAGGCCAAGACCAAGGAGGGCCAGGTCAAGCTGCTCACGGAGGTTCCGGCGGACGCGCTCCCGGTGCAGACGGACTCCGCCAAGCTGAAGCAGGTCATCATCAACCTCGTCGGGAACGCGCTCAAGTTCACCGAGCAGGGCTCCGTGACGGTGCGGCTGGAGACTGCTCCCGACGGCAAGACCCCCACGGCCATCGCCGTGCAGGACACGGGAATCGGGATCGCCCAGGATCGGCTGGAGGCCATCTTCCAGGCGTTCCAGCAGGCCGAGGCGGGCACGTCCAGGAAGTACGGTGGGACGGGCCTGGGGCTGGCGCTGTCCCGCTCCATCTGCCTCCTCATGGGATACGACCTCCTGGTGGAGTCGGAGATGGGAAAGGGATCCACCTTCCGCATCGTCCTGGGAGAGCGGGCGGGGAAGCCGGTCCGGGAGGAAGATCGCCAGGCCACCGCGGAGGACTTCGAGGCCGCGGCGGCCACCGACGCCGGCGGATCCGCAGCCACCCTGCTGGCCGGACGATCCGGCGCCCTGCGCGACTTCAAGGTCCTGGTCATCGACGACGAGCGGGATTCCCGGGTCCTCGCCGAGCACTACCTGGAGGAGTTCGGCTGCCACGTGCTCACCGCCCCCAGCGGCGAGGCGGGACTGGCAGCCGCCAGCACCCACCGGCCGGATCTCATCACGTTGGATCTCCTCATGCCCGGGATGAACGGCTGGGAGACGCTCAAGAAGCTGAAAGCGGACCGGGAGCTCAGGCACATTCCGGTGGTCATCATCAGCGTAGTGGCCGGGGAGGGACGTGGCCGTCTGCTGGGCGCCGCCGATCTCATCACCAAGCCGTTCGAGCGCGACGACCTTCTCCGGGTGGTGTGGCGGCACCTGGTCCGCCGGTCCGGTGGAGGACGCCTGCTGCTGGTGGCCGAGGAGGGGGAGGCCAGGGACCAGCTGGCCGAGTTCCTCACCACCAGGGGCATCGAGGTGTACACGGCCCCGGACGCCATCGACGCCATGGAGGAGCTCCGCATGGAGGTTCCCGACGCCATGCTGCTGGATGCCACGGTGCCGTCGGTGGGGGCGGTGAAGCTGCTGGAGCGCATCCGCGGTGACCGGGCGCACCAGGGGCTCCCGGTGGTGGCGTGGATCTCGTCGTCCGTGCCCCCCCAGGTTCGGACCAGGGTGGAGGATCTGGCCACGGCGGTAGTCCCCGAGGATCACGTCCCGGGTAGACTCCACGAGGTGCTGAGTCAGATCTTTCCGTCGTTCGAGGCCGAGGAGGCTGGCAGGTGAAGCTCACGTATCGTGGAACCATCGACCACCACGGGCCCGAAGCGGTGTTCCGCTGGCACGAGCGCGAGGGCGCGCTGGAGCGCCTCACGCCCCCGTGGGCCGACATGAGCGTTCTCCGGAAGGAGGGAGGCATTCGGGACGGCGCCGAGGTGGAGCTGGAAGTTCGGGCCGGCCCCATCCCTTTCCGCTGGCACCTCCGCCATACGGATTTCCAGGAGGGCCGACAGTTCGCCGACGAGCAGGTGTCCGGGCCCATGAAGCGGTGGCGCCACGTTCATCGCTTCCTCGATGGTGAAGGCGGAGGCACGCGGCTGGAGGACCAGGTGGACATGGAGCCGCCTCTGGGCTTCGCGGGCCAGACGGTGATGCCGTCCATGGTGGAGAAGGAGCTGAACCGCCTCTTCGCCTTCCGGCACCGCCGGATCCAGACGGACCTGGACCGCCACGCCGCCCATGCGGGGAAGCCCCGGCTCACCGTCGCCATCACGGGCTCGTCGGGGCTCATCGGCTCGAGCCTCGCGCACTTCCTCACCACCGGCGGGCACAGCGTCCTGCGGGTGGTGAGGCGCCGGAGCGAGGCCGGCCCCGATGCGGTGTACTGGAGCCCGGCGACGGGGGAGATCGACCGTGCGGCCCTCTCGCGGGCCGACGCGGTGGTCCACCTCGCGGGAGAGCCCATCGCACCGGGCCGGTGGACCGACGAGCGGAAGCGGAGCATTCTCGAGAGCCGGGTGAAGGGCACGGAGCTGCTGGCCCGGACGCTGGCGGAGCTGGAGGACGGACCCAGGACCCTCATCTCGTCTTCCGCGGTGGGATTCTACGGCAACGGGGGCGACGCGCGTATCCAGGAGGGCGGGGAGAACGGGAAGGGCTTCCTGGCCGAAGTCTGCCGGGCCTGGGAGTTGGCCACGCGGTCCGCCGAGAGCGCGGGCGTGCGGGTGGTCCGCCTCCGAACCGGTGTCGTGCTGAGCCCCGCCGGGGGCGCCCTCGCCGAGCTCCTCACCCCCTTCAAGATGGGGGCGGGGGGGCGCCTGGGGTCCGGGAATCAGTACCTGAGCTGGATCGACCTGGACGACGTGGTGGGTCTCATCGGCCATCTTCTCTACGACGAGCGTGCGCGCGGACCGGTGAACGCAACGGCGCCACACCCCGTGACCAACGCGACGTTCGCGTCCACCCTCGGCCGGGTTCTCGGCCGGCCCACGCTGATTCCCGTGCCCTCGTTCGCCGTGAAGGCCGCCTTCGGCCAGATGGGCGAGGAGACCCTGCTCTGGGGACAGCGCGTCCTGCCGGCCAGGGCCCAGGAGTTGGGGTACCGCTTCGCCTACGAAGGGCTGGAGGACTCGCTGCGCTTCCAGCTCGGCCACGCCGAGGGAGGCCCGTCGGCGGAGGTCGAAGGATAGAGCGCCACACGACCGGGCTCGTCCCAATCCCACTGGTCGGGTAGGCCCAGGTCGGCGGCCACGCACCCGTACGTGGTCTCCGCGCTGAGGAGCACGCCCGGCACGCCGGCTCCGGGGTGCGTTCCCGCGCCCACCAGATACAGACCGTCCACGTCCTCGCTCCGGTTGTGGGGCCGGAACCATGCGGTCTGCGTGAAGCGGGGCTCGATGGCGAACGCGTTGCCCAGGGTGGCGTTCAGCTCGGACTCGAAGTCGTCGGGTGTGAAGACGTGCAGGACGTCCATGGATTCCCGGAGCTCGTCCAGCCCCCACTCCTCCAGCACGTCGATGACCCGGTCCGTGAACTCCTGCTTCCGTGCCTTCCAATCGATGCCGGAAGCCTGATTCGCCACGGGTACGAGGACATACATGCTCTCCCCGCCCTCAGGCGCCATGGACGGGTCGGTCCGGGTGGGCGCGTGCAGGTACATGGAGAAGTCGTCGGGGAGGATCTTCGCCCCGAAGATGTCGCGGAGCAGCCCCTTGTACCGTTCGGTGAGGATGAGCGTATGGTGCGCCAGCTTGGGGTACTGACGCCTGGTTCCGATGTAGAGGAGGAAGCAGCTCATGCTCCACTCGGTGCGGGCCAGCTTGGCGTCGGTCCAGCGACGCCGATGACGCGAAGGCACCAGCCCACCGTACGTGTGACCGGGATCCGCGTTGCTCACCACGATGTCGGCGTCGATGCGCCCCAGGTCCGTCTCCACGCCCACGGCCCGGCCGTTCTCCACCAGGATCTCACGAACCTCCCGGCCGGTCTCGATGCGGCCCCCCAGCTCGATGAGGAGCCTGCCCAACGCCTCGACCACCGCGTACATGCCGCCGCGGGTGAACCAGACGCCGCCCTCCCGCTCGAGGTAGGGAATCATGAGGTAGATGGACGGCGTGTTGAACGGATTGCCACCCACGAAGAGGGGATGGAACGAGTAGATGAACCGATGCCTGAAGTCCTTGAAGTACCGGTTCACGAAGGTGGTCACCGGCAGATACGCGCCCATGCGGGCAATCTTCGGAAGGAAGCGCATCATGGCGCCTACGCTGTCGAAGGGCTTGGATCCCAGCCGGTCTCCGATGACGGCGTCGTAGATGGGTCGCACGGCATCCAGGAACCGGTCGAGATTCCCCGCGTCGCGCTCGTCGAACCGGGCCATCTGGGCCTTCATGGCCTCCCGGTCGCCGGTGTAGTCGATGTGCGAGCCGTCGTGGAAATAGATCCGGTAGTACGGATCCAGGGGCATGAGGTCCACGTAGTCTTCCAGGCGGCGTCCTCCCGCGCGGAAGATGGAGTCGATGATGTCCGGGGCGGTGATGAGGCTCGGCCCCATGTCGAAGGTGTACCCGCCGTCCTGCAGCTGGTAGGCTCGGCCTCCGAGCTTCTCCCGCTTCTCCAGCAGCGTCACCTGCATGCCGGCCGCCTGCAGGCGGGCCGCCACGGCCAGGCCCCCGAAGCCGCTTCCGATCACCACCGCGCGCTTCCCGCTCATGCCTTCGTCTCCTTTCGCTTCGCCACCGGGCGAAGAGGGATGCGGAGCGCCTGGGCCAGGCCCGTCGTCGCGAGCCAGAGCTTCCGGCCTCGGGACGTGTGGGCTCTCCGCGTGAGGTTGTCGTAGCCGTTCTTCCGGATCTCGTCGTGGATGCCCCGGTAGGCCGCGGCGGCGGCCGCCACGGGGCGCCTGTACCATCCGGGAAGGGCCCGGATTCCGGGCCATGCCTGTGCGTAGTAGGCGTCCGCGCGGGAGAGGACCGCTTCCATGACCCGGACGTAGGAGCCCGGGATCGGTGCGCCCGGGGCGGCGATCATCTCCAGATCTTCGAGGGCCAGCTCGTGGGCCGACAGGAGCCGGACGGGGATGTAGACCCGACCTCTCGACAGATCCTCGCCCACGTCCCGGGCGATGTTGGTGAGCTGCATGGCGTGCCCCAGGGCGTGGGCGCACTCGAGGAGGGCTTCGTCCCCATCACCGAAGGCCTGGGTCAGCCATCCGCCCACGGCGCCGGCCACGCAGAAGGTGTACTCCGCCAGGGCATCCCAGTCCTCGTAGGAGGTGCGCTCCAGGTCCATGGCCACCCCGTCCAGGAGCGCCAGGGGGTACCGCCTCGAGACACCGCGGGCCGCAGCGTCCCGGATCACGTGATCCAGGACCGGGATGTCGGTCCGCTCACCGCCCAGCGCCCGCTCGGTGAGGTGGCGCCAGGCATGGAGACGGGCCCGTACCCGGTCCGGCCCGGCGCCGTCCGGGGGATCGTCCACCAGGTCGTCGGTGAAGCGACAGAACGCGTACACGCCGGCCACCACGCGGGCCGGATCCTCCGGGAAGAGCCTGGCGGCCAGGTGGAAGGTGCGGGCGTGCGCGCCGAAGTAGGCGGCCCAGTCCTCCGGTCCCCCGAGCCCCGTTGCCGCCGCGCGGACCTCGGCCTCGGGCGTCGACCCTTCGGCGTGCGTCGGAGTCGACGTCCGCCGGATCCGGGTCCCCGGCCCCGCGCGGACGCCTCGGGAGGCCAGGTCGAGCCATTCCCGCAGGAGCTCGGGGAGAATCCCGTCCCCAGGGGACAACATGGCCGCCTTGGACACGAGCCGAGCGGTGCGTTCCGTCAGATCGGTGAGGGCCCGAGCCGCCGGCCCGCCGTCCTCGCCACGAAAGAGACGCGAAGCGACATCGGTCTCGCTCAGGTCGAATCCGTCCACTCCGGGAACGAAGTCCAACACCCACGTCCACTTCTTCTGCCGATAGTCCTGCAACGGCGGCTTCCCCGTTCCGAACGAGGAGCAGTAGTCGAGGAGATCGTCGACGCGCTGGTAGGTGGCGCCCAGGGCTTCGCCGAACTCGATGAGCGCCTCCCGGGTGCGCGCGTCCGCGTCGGGACGGGAGAGCGCCGCGGCCGCCCCGAAGAGCGCGCCGGACTTTCCGCGTATCATGGCCTCGTACGCTTCCGGAGCCACCCGGGCGCCGGCGCTACGCCCCTGGGCCACCTCGCCGGCCACGGTACGCTCCACCGCGACGATGAAGGCGTCCAGGAAGTCGGCTCTGCCCGCGGACGCTGCGGCCCGATACGCTCCCGTGAGGTAGAGATCGCCCAGGACCAGGGCCGCGCCCACGCCGTTGGCCTCGGCGCACGTCTCGGTCCCCCGGCGAAGGGGGGCGTCGTCGAGAATATCGTCGTGGAGTAGGGAGGCCTCGTGGACCATCTGGATGGCCAGGGCGCCCATCCAGAACTCGTCGTCCAACGCCTCGCGCCGCTCCTGGGGCACCAGGGCGTAGGCGACCAATGGGCGGAGCAGCTTGCCTTCCAGCTCCGGGACCCGGATTTCCCGGTCCACGAGGCGCTGCCGCGCTGCCGCCAGCCCGCGGCGCACCTCGGCGGCGGCGTCCAAGGGCGCTTCGACTTCGGGCGGCTGCGCCTCGGTCCAGGTGCTCAGGCCGGGGGCGGTCATGCTGCCGACGACTCCACCGCGGGCGCCAGCGACCCCTCTTCGCGCACCTCACCGGAGGCCGCGGTCCGGAGCCTGGAACCCGCGGCGACCGCGCCCGCCGCCAGGGCCGTCACCACCACGGCCAGCCAAGCGCCGGCGGCCGCCAGCATGCCCATCGGCATGAGCACCATGGCCCCGTAGTAGGCCACCATCCACCGGGTGGGCATGGCATCCAGCCTGGCCCAGGACGAGAGCAGGTCGAGGACGGTCATGAGCACCAGGCCCGTGGCGTACCACCCCGCCAGGTTCATCCAGGGCATTCCGTAGTACGGGCCGGTCTCTTCCCACCGCCAGTACGGTGTGAGGAAGCTCATGGCCGGATCGAGCGCGAGGTCCCAGATCACCAGCCAGACGGCGCCGAGCAGGACGCGGGAGACGCGCCGGGACCCGGGGCCCAGCGCGCGTTCGGCCATGATCCAGGACGGCAGGGCCATCAGGAACCAGCTGACCGGGATCAGCAGCGGAACACGGGGCCCGAGGCGAGCACCGAGGAGGCCGGTATACTCGTAGCCGCCGAAGGGAATGCCGTATCCCGTCCCGATGTGCTCGGACATGAAGCTTACCGCGTACACGATCCCGAAGGGGACGAGGAGGCGCCACCCCGACCGACGAAGGGTCGGGACGAGCATGACGGCCAGGGCCACCAGGATCTGCGTCTGCGCGAAGAACTGGAAGGAAACGTTGTAAAGGCGCAGCGCGAAGCCGTCGTGG